>CAJWMA010000147.1 GCA_913042995.1 uncultured bacterium
CCCGAGGCGGTCGCGGCGCTCATCAAGAACTACAAAAAAGCGCGAAGCCTTGAAGACAAGATCCTGCTGCTCGACTCCTTTGGCTATCGGGAAGACCAACCGACAGGCGAAGAGATCCTCGCCTCGTTTGAGAACAAGCTCCTTCGCATCCAGCTCACCGGCCTCAGGGCCGCTGGGCGGCGAAAACTCAAGGGCGCCGTCGACCCCCTGATCGCGCTTGTCGAGGCGCAAACGAAGGAGCGCGACCTTCTCTGGCTCGAGGGCCGGAAGGCCTTGCTGGAAATCACCGGCCAGGATTTTGAAACCGGAGCTGACTGGAAGAAGTGGTGGGACGCCGAACGGGAGTCTTTCGATCCCAACGAGGCGCTCGATGAAGATGGGCGGACGGTGGTCGTAAAAAAGACGGGCGATGCTGTAGAGTTCTTCGGCACCGAGATCTTCAGCCGCAACCTGATCTTCGTGATCGATGTCTCCGGCAGCATGGCCATGTTCGATCAGGGCCGCTCGACCATCAAAGAGGCCCAGAAGACCAGGATTCGCCTGGACCGCGCGCGCAGGCAATTGCTGGTGGCCATCGAGAGCTTACCGAAGACCGCGCGATTCAACATCATCGCCTACTCCAATAAGGTAACCGCCTGGCAAAAAGGCCTCAGGCCGGCCAGCAAGAGCGCGATCAAGAGCGCGGGGAAGTTCGTTAAAGAGTTCCTCGCCCGGGGCGCCACCTATACCGATGACGCCCTCAAGCGCGCGTTTGAAGACAGTGAAGCCGACACGGTCGTCCTGCTGTCCGATGGAGCCCCCACCAAGCCCGAGTTCCCTTCCGGCTTTCTCATCGAACAGATCCTCAAAGACATCGCCAACCTGAACGCGGCCCGCAAGATGCGCATCAACACCTTCGGCTTCGAGGGCGTCGGTGGCTGGCCGGACAAGATTCCCGGACAGCCCAGCGGCCCCCTCCCCCTGCCCACCCTCAAGGATGTCGACGTCTTCGTTGGTTTCATGAAACAGCTGGCGGAAGACAACCACGGCTCCTTTCAGTCCATCAAGTAAGGCTTCCCATGCGGCCGCTGACCCGTGACTCGCTGAAAAAAGGCGCCGCGGCCCTCGCCCGGACTGACCCCGCGCTCGGCCGCTGGGTTCGGCTCATAGGGCCGCTGGATTTTCGACCCAGGCCCGGACGCTTCCATTCTCTCTGCCGGGCCATTATCAGCCAGCAGCTCTCGGCCGCGGCCGCCCGGTCGATCCATGGCCGCTTTGCCAGCCTCTTCGCCCCGACAAAACGGCCCACCCCGGGGAAGCTCCTCAAAATTCGGCCCCGGCGCCTGAAAAGCTGCGGCCTCTCCGAGAAAAAAGTCCTCTACCTGCGCGAGCTGGCGAAGGCCTTTGAAAATGGATCCTTGCGGCGCCGGCGATTCGCCAGCATGGAAAACGAAGAGATTATCGAGCTGCTCATCCTGCTGCCGGGCATCGGCCGCTGGACCGCGGAAATGTTCCTGATGTTCTGCCTTGGCCGCCCCGACATCTTCAGCATGGGAGATCTCGCGCTCAGGGCCGGCATCGAGCGCGTCGCCGGCCGGAAGCTCAGCGATGAGGAAGTCCTCGAGAAGAGCCGCGGCTGGTCGCCCTGGAGAACCGTGGCCTGCCTCTATCTCTGGAAAATCTCTCATTGGAAAGGCGAGCCCGGCGATTGAGGCCATCGCAGGGGTGCGAAATACCCGGGTGCGTCGCTCGCCGATGATGTTAGTGTCTGGGCGGGAAACCAAGCATGAAGCAGCTCCTGCATCTCGTTCCGATCCTTGTCCTCCTGCAGATCACCTGCCTGGCGGTCGTCTGTATTACAAACCGCCTGCGGGGGCTGCCGCAGCCGCGGGCCTTTCTCCTTTTTACCGCCCTGCTCTTCGCGGCAACCTGGCCGCCCCTGAGCTGGGTCGCCACCGGTTCGCTCGAATGGTGGTACTCAACGAGCCCCCTGCCGACCTCTGACGCCGATGCCATCGTGATCCTCTCCGGCGCCGCGAACCCGCCGCGGCCTCATCGGCCGGTTGTTCACCTCGGCCGGGACAGCTACGCGCGCTGCCGGCATGGCGCCTGGCTTTTCAAGGCCTGGAAGGAGCTGCCGATGGTGGTCTGTGGCGGGCGCCCTGAGGCGGGAGAAGGCGTCAGGTCCCTGGCCGCTTATATGGAAAACTTCCTGATCGCGGAAGGGGTCCCCGCGGAAAAGATCCTCAAGGAGGAGGGCTCCTCGACGACCCATGAGAACGCCCTCTTCACCGCGCCCATGCTGCGTGAACAAGAGCTCCGCACCATCGCCCTGGTAACAGATGGCTGGCATATGCCGCGCGCCGCCGCCTCCTTTCGGGCACAGGGGCTCAAGGTCATCCCGGCGCCTGCAACGCTCAGGAGCGCGCGCTTCGAAGGACCGCTGAGCGGCTGGCTGCCCAGCCACCACGCGCTGATACAAAACGAACGCGTACTGCACGAATGGATGGGGCTTGCCTGGTACCTCCTGAGCGGCCGCCTGTGAAAGCGACTGCCCCTTGACCAGACCGGCCGATCTAAACTATCGTGGTCGAACTATGAAAAATTCAACTCAACGTTCCATCCGTCTCGGGTTCGCCCTCTCTGCCCTCCTGTTTTGCGCCTTCGGCTGTGAAAGCGTCAAAAACGTCAACTTTAACCTCGGCACCCCCGCGAGTGTACGCGGCGGCAAGGACGCCGCAAAAACCTCCGGTATGGGGAAAATCATTCGCCTCGATCCGCGCTTCGATAAGATTGTTCCCAAGGGCGCGGCCATCGAAAAGCTGGCCGGAGGCTTCGCCTGGAGCGAGGGGCCTGTCTGGCTGCCCAAGGAGGGCGCGGTGCTCTTCTCCGACATTCCGAACAACCGGGTTATGCGCTGGAAAGACAGTGAGGGGCTCAGCGTCTACCTTCGGCCCGCCGGCTATACTGGAACAGCCGCCCGCGGCGGCGAGACCGGCTCGAACGGGCTTCTCCTCGACCCGGACGGCAACCTGGTGCTCTGCCAGCACGGCGACCGCAGGGTCTCCCGGCTGAGAAGCAACTGGAGCTTCGAGCCGCTGGCGACCCACTACGATGGCAAGCGCCTCAACAGCCCCAACGACGCGGTCTACCACTCCAACGGCGACCTCTATTTCACCGACCCTCCCTACGGGCTCGAGAAGCGTATGGAGGACCCGGCCAAGGAGCTGCCCTTCCAGGGAGTCTATCGTCTGCCAAAGGGCGCCAAGGCGCCGGTGCTTCTGACAAAAGATGTAACCCGCCCCAACGGTATCGGCTTCTCTCCCGATGAGAAGAAGCTCTACGTGGCGAGCTCGGATCCCGACAAGGCCATCTGGATGGTCTACGACGTACAGGACGATGGTTCCATCGCCAACGGCAAGGTGTTCTTCGATTCGACCGCCTGGTTCAAGGAGGGCCGTCCCGGCCTGCCTGATGGTCTGAAGGTCGACAAGCAAGGCAACATCTTCGCCACCGGGCCCGGCGGAGTCCTGGTTTTCGCTCCCGATGGAACCCATCTTGGAACCATCGAGACGGGCCAGAAGACCGCCAACTGCGGCTTCGGAGATGATGGCTCGGTCCTCTACATGACCGCTGACATGTTCTTCTGCAGGATCAAGCTCTCGACCACCGGCCTCGGCTTCTAGTCGCGAGCCTATTCGAACAGCTTCTCCCGGTTCCAGGGTCCGCGATCGATGGCTGGCAGCTCCTCTTCCAGGAGGTATCTCTCCTTCACGAGCCTGCGGGCCCAGGCGAGATATTGCTCGAGATACAATTCGAAGCCCTGGTAGCGCTCCAGCAGAGAAAGACGCGGGTCCCCCGCCTGCCGCCTCGCATCCTTGTCGCGCAGAAACGGGATGTAGCCGCCCTGAAGGCTCAGCAGCTCTCCGGGCGCTCCAATTGATTTGTCTCTCAGATTCCAGCTGGTGAAGGTCGCCACCGGAACGGCAACCGTCGGCATCATCAGGCAGCCCTTCTCATTGTTGTCGGGCCCGAAGCCCGGCACCAGAACCCTGTAGGACGGCCCAACGCGCGGCGGCTCGATCGTTGCCCGCCTCCGGGTAATGAAGTCCGGCCCCCTGTCCAGCAGCGCCGGCCGCTGGATGACCGCAGGGTAGGACACGCCCGGCAGGGCCTTCCAGCCGCTCGCTTCTTCCTCCCAGGAAACGAGAGCCCCTGAGGCGATCGTCGGATAAACACTCGGAGGCGGCTCGACACCGTCCCGGACCCAGGCGTCCATCGCCTTCACCAGGGCCCTCAAGAGGGGCCTGAAATTGGTCGGGTTCGACGGCAGCTGGCCGCGCGACCGGGGCCTTGCAAGGCCGTCCCCCGGGCCGTGCTGCGAGCCGCCGAAGGTATAAATCCTCACCTCCGGAGGCAGGGCGACATCCTTGCGGCCGGCCGTATCGGTGTGAACCAGGGAGGCGCTTCGATGCCAGTATTCTGAGGAAGACTGGGTGTGCAGGACCTTCGGCACGACCCTGGCGGCGCGAGCCCGGCGAAGGATCCCGTCCGTTCTGCCGCTGAGATGGTCCTTTTGTTCACCGTAGGAAAAAGGGAAATAGTCGGTGGGGTAAAGATGGCTTTCGTGCTGGGTGCTGTAGCGCGTAGGAGAGGCGAAACGATGGTTGAAAAAGCCCAGCCCGCCGCCTGCGACATGCGGCATCACCGCGTCAAAAACCTTTCGGCCTTTTTCATCCGCGTTGAAGCCATCGTAGAGAAACATCTTCAGGAGGCGGCCGCTCTGCGAGGTGCCGAAGCCATAGGCATAGCGAGCGGCCGAGCCCCCGGGTTCAAGCAGCAGAGGATTCATCTTCTTCCCGGAGTGTTTCAGAAAAGAGAGCAGGTCGCGAATCCCCGCCATCCCCAGGCCCTGGACGACCGGATTCTTCGCCTCGTAGACGAGTTCGTAGATTGCGCCCGGGTCAAGCCCGCCATCCAGGAGCAGCTGCACCTTCGGCAAAACGCTCTTCGACCCATTGAACACAGGCCAGCTCTTCTCGAGCCGCCACCTCGACCGCTCAACGACGACTCGCGGGTCGCTCTCGAGGAGGCGGCGGGTGAGGACGCCTTCCTTCTCGCCGTGCGCCGTGGGCTCGTAGCTGCCATGCCCCGAGTTTCCCGAGAGTGAACACCTGCTGGCGCGCTGGCTGACAACCATCTCCGATCTGACCAGCCCGGTGATCTCCTCTCCCTTGTCCCTGGCTATCGGCGCGTCGAGGACCAGGTTCCTGCCGTTGGGAAGGAGCTCGGCGATCCAGCCGCTGTAGACCAGGATAAAGCCCTCGCGCATAAGAAAATGGTTTCCCCCGGCCGAGATCGTCCCCAGGCAGGTCGGATTTCCGCGGTTGTTTACATCATAGAAAATGGCTCCGCACGACTTCGAGAGATCCACCGGCGCGATAATTTCAACGTCGGCGCTGAACTCGACCCGGCCCGCCTTGTTCTTCGGCGCCAGCTCGAGGTCCACCACCGTACGATTCGCCTTCGCTCCCGGCCCAACCTCGAACCAGGCCCTGCCCCGCATGCGCTCGTAGGCGCCCCTCGCGCCAAGCTCCCGCCCGCCGGCCCAGGGTTCGCGATGGGTGATCTCCAGGCGGGTCAGCTCGGCGACCGCGATCGTCGGAACGGAACCGATGAGCCCGGCCAGGAGCAAAAGAATCCCCTTCATGGGCCGTCGGCGTGATTCCGCGCGCTGTGCCCCGATCATTTCTTAGAGGCCTTCTTCTTCGGCCCCCTTGGAGCCGGCGCCCCGGTGCGCTGGCGCCACTCTTCGTAGGCGCTCTTCAACGCGACAACCTTCTCGGGATATTTCGTCGAGAGATCTGTCGTCTCCGTTCGATCTTTCTCAAGATCATAGAGCGCCCAGCGTTTCTCGGTTTTCTCCCAGACCAGCTTCCAGGAGTCCTGGCGGGCCGCGTGGCTCCCTCCCCAATACCAGCACAGCACCTCATGGCCCTTGCGCGTGCCGCCCTTCAAAACGGGCAGCAGGCTGATGCCCTCCACCGGGATGATGCTCTTGCCGTTGTGCCGCTCGGGATAGCTCGCCCCGGCGATCTCGAGAAAGGTCGGGAGAAAATCGATGATATGACCTACTTCGCTGGTCAGGCTCCCGGGCTTGATCTTGCCAGGCCAGCGTGCGACCAGGGGAGTAGACACGCCTCCTTCCTGGGTCCAGGCCTTGTAGCGCCGGAAGGGGGTGTTCTGCGCCCAGGCCCAGGCGGGACCGCAGGCCGTGTAGTTCTCTTTCGGCCCCGGCTCGATGGACGGCTTATCATCGGGAAACTGCTCACTGCAGCCGCCATTGTCGGAAAGGAAGAGCACCAGGGTCTCCTCGGCCACCTCTGAATCGTCGAGGGCCTTCAGGATCCTGCCGATACCCTGATCCATCGAATCAATCATCGCGGCATACACCGCCATTCGAAGGGCCTGCCACTCCTTGTGTTTTTCTTTTTCCCAGGGGCCGACCCGTGCCTCTCGTTCGGGCCTCTTCCATGCAGGGTCCACCAGCCCCATGCTGACCATGCGCTCATAGCGCTCATCTCGGAGCTTCTCCCAGCCGCCAAGATAGCGTTCCTTGTAACGAGCGATGTCCTCCGGCCTGGCGTGAAGCGGATAGTGAGGGGCGGTGTAGCAGACATGTACCAGGAAGGGGGCGGGGCCCTTCGAAAAATCCCGGATCGCTTCAACGGCATGGTCCGTGATGGCATCGGTCATGTAGAAATCTTCGGGAAAGCTCTTCACGTATTTCCGGCCATCACCGAAGACCCGCACCCTGGAGCCCTTGAAGACCGGATCTCGCTGAACCGGATTGAAGAAATTGCAACAGCCATCAAGGAGCCCCCAGTAGCGCTCAAAGCCCCTCTCCATTGGGTGCTGATCCTTGCCGCGTCCGAGATGCCATTTGCCGCTGAGCGCGCAACGATAACCCGCCTTGGCCAGGGTCTCACCGATGGTCACCATGTTGCGGTTGAGCCCGGCTCGAAAACGCGGATGCAAGCCGGTGAGGATCGAGGCCCGGGTCGTGTTGCACTTGGCACAGTTGTAGAACTGGGTAAAGCGAAGCCCCTCCTTCGCCATTCGATCTATATTGGGCGTGCGGATCTCGCCCCCGTAACAGCCGATGTCGGAATAGCCCATGTCGTCGCAGAGAATGAGAACGATGTTCGTTCGCTCCGCGAACACGGGCGCGCACAAAAACAAAAGGAGCGGGAAACAGCAACGGACGAAAACGGTGAGGGGGGTCGGATTTTTCATGGCAGGCCATCCTACCATCAGCCGACTTCGCCACAAACCGCTCTCCTGAAGACCCATCGCCACTCTCGTCACTTATTTGACAGGGGGCTGCGTGGCTCCTAAACTCGGGATGTCAGACCTGTGCGCTTCGTGCTTTCAGGGGACTCGTCGCAAGAGGCGACCACGCCGCATTGAAGCTGCCGAACAAACTCCATTCATAGAGGCCTATTCCATGACCCTCCTTTCACGACGGGACAAAACGTCCCTGTCGACCCTTCTCCTGATTCTCTGTGCTTCCCTGGCGACGATCTCTACAGGCGCGGCCTGGGCCTGCAGATGTGTCGCTCCTCCTCCGCCGCCGCTCGAGGCGCTGGCCGAAGCGGACCATGTGTTCCACGGCACAGTCGTCGCCATCGCGGTCGAAGATGAAGGGTTTGAGCATTTCGTTGAGTTCGAGGTGCATGAAGTATGGAAAGGTTCCGCCCGCCCCGGGCGGATCGTTAGAACGGCCAGCTCCAGCGCCGCCTGCGGTGTCAATTTCATCGTTGGCGAAGATTACGTGGTCTACGCCTTTGATTCCGACCAGGGCGACGACCTCAACACCAACTCCTGCACGCGAACCCGTCCGTTTACCATGGAAGAGGGAGAGGCCCTTGGAGAAGGCGTGGCCATCGGTGGCCCGGGCTGTGAAGCCACCTTCCGCAGGGGAGACAGCAATGCCGATGGCTCGGTCGACATCACCGACGGAGTCGTTCTTCTTTCGGCGCTCTTCCAGGGCACCTCCATGCCCAGCTGCATGGACGCCTCCGACACCAACGATGATGGCGCCATGGATATCGCGGACCCGATCTTTATCTTCCAATATCTCTTCATTGGCGGCGATGCGCCGCCAGCGCCCGGCCCGGGCGAGTGCGGCATCGACCCGACCAAGGATGTTCTCGACTGCCAGGCCTACGATGGATGCCCCTCAGGAGTCGCTCCTGGAGAGGTCTGTGAGGACGGCGATTGCTGTCCCCCCGGCTACTACTGCGCCAAGCCTCTTGGAAATTGCGACGGACCCGGCGTCTGCACGGCGATCCCGGAGATGTGTACCCGGGAGCTGAACCGGGTCTGTGGTTGTGACGGAGCAACCTACTCCAACCCGTGCATGGCGGCGGCGAATGGAGTCAACATCTCCCGCATGGGGGCCTGCGATGACGAGCCCGGTGAAGGCTGTGATAACAACGCCGATTGCCCTCGCGGCGCCTTTTGCCGCAAAGAAGAGGGCGCCTGCGATGCGGTCGGGGAGTGCGTTGACCGACCCGACCTCTGTCCCGAGATTTTTGATCCTGTCTGCGGGTGTGATGGGCAGACCTACGGCAATGCCTGTGATGCCGCCAGCGCTGGAGTCAGCGTGGACCATGTCGGCGCGTGCGAAGACGAGCCCGGCGAAGGCTGCGCGGACAACGCCGACTGCCCGCGAGGAACTTTCTGCGAGAAGCAAGAGGGCGAATGCGACGCCGTCGGAGAGTGCGTTGAACGGCCCGAAGCCTGCGTCGCCTTGTTCGATCCGGTCTGCGGCTGCGATGGGCAGACCTATTCGAACGCCTGTATGGCCGCCAGCGTTGGGGTCAGTGTCGACTATGTCGGTGAGTGTGAAGACGGGCCCGACGAGGGCTGTGGTGACAACGCTGACTGCCCGCGCGGAACCTACTGCCAGAAAAGAGAGGGCGCCTGCGATGCCGTCGGGGAGTGCGCGGTCCGACCAACGCGCTGCCCTAGGATCTTTGATCCGGTCTGCGGCTGCGATGGGCAGACCTACCCGAACGCCTGTGAGGCCGGCGCCGCCGGCATCAGCATAGACCATGTCGGCGAATGTG
>CAJWMA010000148.1 GCA_913042995.1 uncultured bacterium
TCGTACATCCACAGCATGATGCCGAGGGCGAACATGTTCTTGCAGCGGCCGGCGAGCTTGTGGCTGATTCCCGTATCCTTGACCGCTTCAAGAGTGAGACTCGTGAGAGGCACGGCGTGAACATCGTAGCCTTCGAGGTCACCGGTCTCGCGTGGGTCTTCCTCGTAGCCGGCCTTCTTGAGGTTGTTCTTACGAAAGGTGTCTGAATTGAGGATGATCGTCCCGCCGCGAACAAGATCCCTGAGATTGACCTTGAGGGCCGCCGGGTTCATCGCCACCAGGACCTCGGGAGTATCCCCGGGAGTCATGATCTCCAGCGAGCTGAAGTTAAGCTGGAAACCGCTCACCCCGGGCAGGGTTCCGGCGGGGGCGCGAATCTCGGCGGGGAAATCCGGCAGGGTGCTGATGTCGTTGCCGGCGAGAGCCGAGTTATGCGTAAAGAAAGACCCGGTTATCTGCATGCCATCG
The DNA here is from genome assembly GCA_913042995.1 of uncultured bacterium. Classification (GTDB taxonomy): domain Bacteria; phylum Planctomycetota; class UBA8108; order UBA8108; family UBA8108; genus UBA8108. The sequence goes on from CAJWMA010000148.1 coordinate 469, forward strand.
CCGGAGTCTCCGGCGAAACGAATGACAACCTTGTCGACTACCTTCGGGTCTGAATCCCCAGATCCGCCGTCCTGTAAAGGAGAAGCTTGAGTCTCGACTACCATCTTGATCCTAATTAATCTGCCGGGAAAGCAATGACCGAAGAAAGCTCTTCGAGTCCGCTCTCCTATGCGGATTTTACCCCCAGAAACACTCTATCTCTCTTGCTGTAACAAAAAATCTCTTAATTGATGTTCGAGTTTTTTTAGCCCTGGCGGCCGGGCCAGGAGAACTCCGTTCAGAAATTATGAAAACTCAAAGCCGCTCAACAAATTCCGGTCGTAAAGACTGCGGTCCTGGATTAAATAACTACGCCTGTCAGTAGTGCCCGGCGAAATCGCCCCGACCGTGCGACACCCCGAAGACGAGTCGGAGATTAACCCAATTAATCAGGTCGGTCCAATCATTCCATCCGGCATTTCAGCAGTTTTTTACTCGCCCATCGAAACCCTCCAATCGGAGGCAAATAACCCGCTGAATCGACAATAATCGTCACCTCGCGGGCCTTATTTGCGGCGTTGATTACATTATCAGCACCTCGCGGAGATTCGAGCTGACGGCGCAAGGCTCCCCTGTTGAATGACTTCCGCCCAATGGCCCATAAAGCTCTTCCCGGGCATGAGAATTGCTTTCTGTCTCAGGGGAAATGGAGTCTGAACGTAACCAGGAAGCTTTTAAGGAAGAAATCATGAGACGATCCGCGCTGCTGGCCCTCGCGCTGGCGCTTTCAGCCACCTCCGCCCCGGCAATCGACGTGGATTTGCAGGAGATCCTCGGCCGGGGAGATTCAAATAATGACGGCCGGGTCGATATCAGCGATGCGGGCTTTCTCTGCCTCTACCTCTTCGCCGGCGGCCAGCAGCCTCCCTGCCTGAACCAGGCCGATGTCGACGATAACGGAAGGCTGGACCTCTCCGACGTGGTCTACCTGAACAGCTGGCTTTTCGGCGGCGGCGAGGCGCCCCCTTCTCCCGGTCCTTTCAACCAGTCCTGCTCCGTTGACTTGACCCTGCCAAACCTCTCCTGCGAGTCCGGATGCGGCTCGAGATCCTACGACTGAGGAATGGTCCGAAAAACTGAACATATTATCGGCAAAAGACTTAGGCCCCTTTCAAGGGCATAACGGGATGGACATCATCACTCTCCATCCGTAGGATGCGGGGCTTGTTTGAGCGCCGACTTACCCTCTGGAGCGCAATGCGAAAATGCCCCCTCAAGAGATCACCAACAGACCCTCGCCGCTGCCTGAGAACTGGCTGAAGAAGTTCTTCCGCAGTGCCGACCTCGATGCTTCCTACAGGGATCTCGATGGCGTCCGGCATTTCCATGCCGAGACGATGCGGGGACGAATCCGGTCTCTCCAGCTGCGCTTCGCGGATGCCTGGGATCATTTCGACCAGGCCCAATCGCTGATCTCGGAATCGCCCAAGACCATTCCAAACCTGGTCCGACAATTTGTCCTCGAGATCTACTCCTTCAACAATGCCCTGCTGGAAAGACCCGTCTCTTCGGACTGCCCGATGGCTGAGTTCTCTCTGCCTCCGCTGGATCCGAAGATTCTTGATGAGTATCCGGAAATTCGCTACGTGCTGGAGCTGCGCCGCAACTCCGAAGCGATGCTCAGGCTCCATACCGGCGAGCTGGACCGCGCCCGGGCGATCTACGAATCGATCCTGAAGGAGAAGCCCATGAACAAGGCCGAGCTCCTCGTGGTCTATTACCTGGGCCTGGCGGCCTGCGAAGCCCAGGGCGGCCGCGCCGAGAAGGTCGAAGATCACCTGGAGAGCGCGAGCCTCGCTGCCCAGACCCTCCAGAAGACTCTCAACCAGGCCAGCGCCGCCGCGCAACTGAACGCCTTCTACAAGTTCACCGGCAATGGTCAGAAGGCCATGGAATGGAAGCTCTTCCTGAGCAGGCTGAATTGCCCCCAGGAAACGATCTCCCTCTTCACACTGCGCGCGGAAAAAATCCACAGCCGCTGCTCGGAGAAGGGCCGCCTGGTCCTGCTCTGATCCAGCCCGCCGCGGTCACACCTACGTCAAACTGGTCTTTCAGGCAATGTTTATTACCCTAGGGTAATAAAATACTGGTAGACTCAGGAGCCTGAAGATCGGACTACCCAACAACGCAACCAGGACCTTTTACCGAAAGCCATGACCATTCGAGCTCTTCCCGCCCTCCTGCTGGGGTCACTGTTATTCCTCGCCTCCTGCTCCCCTTCCAGCGAAACCGCCAGCTCCGGCAAGCTCAAGGTTGTCTGCACCACCGGAATGATCACGGATGCCGCCCGCAGAATAGGCGGCGAGCATGTCGAGGTAACCGGCCTCTGTGGACCGGGCGTTGATCCCCATCTCTACCTGGCGACCCGGGCCGACCAGAAACGCCTGAAAGATGCGGGACTCGTCCTCTATCACGGAATCCATCTCGAGGGGAAGATGGGTGATCTCCTCGCCCGCATCAGCAAGTCGCCCCGTGAAGGTCAGCACATCGCCGCTGTCGCTGAAGCCATTGACAAGGAAAAGCTCATCCGGAATGAACTGTTCGGAGCCTACCCGGACCCCCATCTGTGGTTCGATCTCCAGCTCTGGAAAACCGCGGCGGCCGCGGCCGGAAAAGCCCTGGAGAAGGCCGACCCGGAAAACGCGGAGATCCACGCATCGGCAACGCGGGCATATCTTGCGGAGATCGAGGAGACCCACAGCTGGGCGCTTGAAAAAACAGCCCAGCTTCCTCCCCGCAAGCGCAAGGTCGTCACCAGCCACGATGCCTACAATTATTTCGCCCGCGCCTACGGATTCGAGGTCAAGGGTCTGCAGGGCATCAGCACCGAGACCAAGCCCGGGCTCCAGAACATCCGGGCGGCGGTCAAGTACATCAGGGAGAACGGCATCTCCATAATCTTCGCCGAGACCTCGGTGCCGCGAGACGCCGTGGAAAAGGTCGCCGAGGAGGCCGGCTGTAAAATCTACGAGCACGAGCTCTACAGCGATGCTCTCGGAGAGCCCGGCTCGCCCGCGGATTCCTTTCTCGGCATGTTCCGTTTCAACCTCGAGACGATCGTGGACGCCCTTGGCGAAAAAAGCGGTAACAGTAAATGACCGCGCCGCCCATTGAGATCCATGACCTGACGGTCTCCTACGACCAGAAGCCCGTCCTCTGGAACATCGATGTGGAGATCCCCGAGGGAGCCCTCGTTGGAATCATCGGCCCCAACGGCGCGGGGAAATCAACCCTGCTCAAGGCCTGCATGGGGCTCCTCGATCTCTCCTCGGGATGGGTCAAGATCTACGGCGACCCGATTGAACAGCAGCGGAAAACGGTCGGCTACATTCCCCAGCGGGAGGAGATCGACTGGGACTTCCCGATCACGGTCCGCGACCTGGTGCTGATGGGAAGATACGGCCATCTCGGCCTTCTCCGCCGGCCCGGGGCGGAGGACCGGAAGATCGCCGACGAGGCCCTGGAGCAGGTCGGCATGACGGCCTTCGCCGACCGGCAGATCGCCAACCTCTCGGGAGGACAACAGCAGAGGATCTTCCTCGCCAGGGCGCTGGCCCAGGAGAGCCGGGTCTACCTCATGGACGAACCCTTCGCCGGAGTCGATGCCACCACGGAGAAGACCATCGTCAAGCTGCTCGAACAGATGCGCTCAGAGAACGGAACGCTCCTGGTCGTTCATCACGACCTGCAGACAGCCTCCGAATATTTCGACCACCTGCTGCTGCTGAACCGGCGCATGGTCGCCTTCGGCCCTACAGAGGAGGTCTTTACCGAGGAGCTGCTGCGCAAGACCTACGGAGGGCACCTCACCGTCCTCTCGCAGGCGGGCGAGGCGATCCGCCAGTCAAAGAGCGGAAAGAAATGAGCTTCGCGGAACTCACTGGAGAATTCTTCTTGAGCCTGCTCGGCCAGGGCGATGCCGCCCAGGCGACCATCAACGCCATCCTCGGCGCCTGCCTCGCGGGGCTGACCTGCGGAGCGCTCGGCAGCTTCATCATCCTGCGGCGCATGTCTCTCTTCGCGGACATGCTGGGCCACGCGGTGCTGCCGGGCGTCGCTGTTGGCTTCATCCTGGCTGGCAGCAAGAGCACCCCGGCCCTCCTGCTGGGCTCCCTGGCAGCCGGCTTGCTCGCCGCCGCCCTGACCCGCGCCATCACCTCCTATTCGCCGATCAAGGACGACGCGAGCCTCGGCATCACACTCAGCCTGTTCTACGCCATCGGCATCTGGCTGCTGAGCTGGATCACCCGGGCCGGCCCCGAGCTGAGCAGCCAGTCCTCGGGGTTGAACCACTATCTCTTCGGCAATCCCGCGATCATCCAGACCGTCGACCTGGTCTTCCTCGTCTCAGCCGCCGTGGTCGTCCTCGCCCTGCTGCGCCTGTTCTTCAAGGAGCTTACCGCGTCGATCTTCGATCCGGCTTTCACAGTCTCCATCGGCCTGTCCCCACGGATTTTTGACGGTCTGCTGCTGGTGCTCCTGACCCTGGTAATTGTCGTCAGCCTGAAGATTCTCGGGGTCATCCTCGTCGCCGCCCTGCTGGTGATCCCCCCCGCGACGGCCTATCTCCTGACCGATCGCCTTGGGCGCATGATCGCGCTCTCGGCCTTCCTTGGAGCGCTGTCGGGCTTCGGAGGAGTCTACCTCGATTTCGTGTTCGGAATTGGAGTGGGCCCGGCGATCGTCTGCCTCGCCTTCCTCTGGCTCATGACAGCGTTCCTGGCCTCACCCCATCATGGGGTCCTCGGTCGCTACCTTCTGCAGAAGAAACTCGAGCTCAAGACGCTGCGGGAAAACCTGCTGACCTCGGCCTGGCGGATCGGCGAACGCGGCGGTGAGCTGACCGCGATACCGATCGGTGAGCTTGCCAGTGAGCGAGGCGAAGAACCCTCAGCCACCAGGGTCCTCGCCCGGCGCATGAACGGCTCCGGCTGGGGGCGTTTCGAGAAGGACCTCCTGGTCCTCAACTCGGCGGGACAGGAACGCGCCTGCGCGCTGATGCGCGGACACCGGCTGTGGGAGATCTTCCTGCAGCGAGAGGCCTCGCTGGCGCCTGACCATGTGCACGCGGGAGCCGAGGAGATCGAGCACTTTCTCGACTCTGAAACACTGCTGGAGCTGGAGGCTCTCCTCGACAATCCCGAGACCGACCCACACGGCAAAACGATTCCTCCCGGCCACAGCAAGGGAAGAACGCCATGAGCTGTCTGCCGCCGAGATTCTGGCCTGGCCTGGCCGCCACAGAGCTCTGGTTCGACTGGGAGATCGACACCTGGCCCCTGCTGATGGCCCTGCTCGTAGCGATGAGCTGCGGCCTCCTCGGCGCTGTCTTCCTGGTACGCCGCACGGCTCTCCTCGGCGATGCTGTCTCTCACTCGGTCCTGCCGGGAATCGCCGGCGGCCTGCTCCTCGCCGGGATCGTCCTGGAGAACAATGATCACGTCTTTGGCGCCTCGGCTACGATGCTCTTTGTCCTCGGGGGGGCGCTCGCTGCGGGCCTGGCCTCCACGATGCTCATCGAGGCCCTGCACAAGTACTCGCGCATCAAGCCTGACACGGCCCTTGGCGCGGTCTTCCCCGCCTTCTTCGCGGTCGGGGTCATCCTCATCAGGCTGGCGGCCCGGGACGCTCATTTTGACCAGGACTGCGTCTTCTATGGTTCCCTGGAGGTCATTGGCGAGCTCAACCAGGTCATACCGACCCTCGCGTGTTCCATCCTGGTGGTGATCTTTTTTCTCTGCTTCTACAAGGAGATCCTCATCTCATCCTTTGACAGCCAGTTCGCGGGAACCCTGGGCCTGCCCGTAGGCCTGGTGAACCTGCTCCTGACCAGCCTCCTGGCGCTGGCCGTGGTGGTCGCCTTTGAGGCTGTCGGGGCGATCCTGGTGATCGCTTTGCTGATCATCCCCGCCGCTACCGCCCAGCTCATCAGCTCTCGCTTTGACAGGGTTCTGCTGCTCTCCGCCCTCTTCGGTCTCAGCGCCGCGTTCTTTGGCTCCTGGATGACGGTGCTCCTCGAGGTTGTAGGGTTCGAAACCGCCCGGGCTCCAACTGTCGCCGTCTTTGCCGGCCTGCAATTTCTGCTCGCCCTGGTCTTCAGCCCCGCGCAGGGACTCCTGGCCCAGGCATGGAGAAAGCGGGCGCTCGAATCGAGAATCCTGGAAGAAAACCTGCTAGGTTCAATCTACCGGCTCTCCGGGGGAGTCTCCAGCCAGGGCTTCAGGCTGAAGGAGATCGCCGCCCCCCTCGGCTACCCGCCGGGAAAACTCGGCGGCGCGCTGCGGCGGTGCAGGGCGCGAGGGGAACTGGATGTCGACAGGGAAACATTCAGCCTGAGCGCCAGGGGCCGCGAGCGAATAGCTGGAATCATCCGCGGACACCGCCTCTGGGAGAGCTACATGATCCACGAGATGGGAGCCGCCTCAGACCACGTGCACGATGCGGCGGATTACATCGAGCATCATCTACAACCCGGCCTGGTCAAAGAGCTCGAGGAACTGCTGGGTAATCCGGACCTCGACCCGCATGGAAGCGAGATACCCGGAGCGGAGGGCGCAGGAGCCTGATCAGCCCTGGGGCCGGGGCAGCCGGGCGAGCTTCTGGAGCGCCTCGGTGGCACGCTTGACGTAGTCCTTCTCCTCGAGAAGACCCTTGTAGAGCGCCTCAGCCTCCTCGTAGCTCTTCACCTTCACAAGAGCGTTGGCCTGCCTGTAGCGCAGGGTGCGGGAGACGATGCCGGAGGCCAGCCCCTCGGCGCAGATCTCCGCGCAGCGGCGGTAATCACCCGCCGAGTAGAGCCGGCTGGTGTATTCTTTGTAGAGTGCGGATTCGGGACGCTTCTTGAGCAGGGCCTCGATCTTCCTGGAGATGGCTGAGCGGCCCGCGGCCGGCTTCACCGCAAGGAGCTCCCGAATAAGGTCGGAACGGGTCGGGTCGACCTGCGAAACAAGCTTCAGGATGCGCTCCCGGGAGGCCTGGTCCTCCGGCTGGGTCTGGCGCAAATCTTTCACCAGGTTGAGCAGCCACTCGGCCGAACAATTCAGGGCTACCTGCTGGGGGCTCAGCTTCTGGATAGCACGAACGCCGTAGCTGGCCGCCTGCTGGCGATCTCCTCCCTCGCGATGGTAGACGCTCAGATCGGCGAGGCCCACGAAGGTCTGCTCCAGGAAGGCCCGGGCCTCCTCCAGGGATTCCGCGGCCTCGGTCTTCTTCTTGGCCTTGCGAAAACCCCGGGACCTGTCCAGCAGAGCCAGGCCGCGCTGCAGATCCCACCTGGCCTTGACCGCGCTCTCGGTCCAGAGCTGGAAGGCTTTTTCATCGGAGTACTCGCTGGAGCGATAGGCCGCCCTGAAGGCATCGAAGGCCTTGAGAGGCTGGCGCAGGCGCAGCATCACCTCACCGTAGACCTGGAGCCCCCGAACGGAATTGGCGCGATCGAGAAGAGCCCGGTTGACCCAGCCGCGCGCGGCCACGAGGTTCTCCTGGCGGAGCATGGTCTCGGCGATGCCGACCGCCACCTCGGGCACGCCCGGCCGCTCGGCCTCCGCCTCCATGAACGACTCCAGCGCGTCATCATAGCGGGCGCGGTCAAGCGCTTTGTAGCCTGCAAGGGCCCGGTCCAGGAACTTCGAGGATGGAAGATCAAGCTCGTCGTAGATCTGAATATAGAACCTGAACTCATCGCCAGTGGAAGACTCCTTAACCCGAACGGTATTCCGGCCGCGCTGGACCCAGGCGTAAACCTCGTCCTGGTCTTCGCCAATGTCACGGCGGGCGAAGTTCGAGTGGATCAGCGCATCGTTCAACCAGAGCTTGATTCCATCTCCGGACCCGATCCCGAAACGCACCCAGCCAGCCTTGCGGGCGATGAACTGGCAATAGCCATAGCCGATGCCCGACCCCTCGATCTCGAGTACCGCGCGGAAATCAACACGGGGCCCCTTCGCTTTCTTCCAGCGGCAGATCCTTCCATCCCCGGTGTACTTGGCGGCGGAGTTGAACTTTTCTTTTTCCGGTTTCAGCTCGGCGTCAAAGCTCTTCTTGCCCTCGTACTTTAACGGAGCCAGGATGTGCCAGTCCGTCAGCGGAACCGGCTCGATCTCTCCGGCCCTCTTCAAACGAAGAGTCGACCCCAGGACCATACGGGCCTGCTCGAGATTTCCCCGGCCGATGAGAATCTCCGAGAGAAACTTTCGGGGAATCGGGTTCCTCTTGTCGGTACGCCAGAACTCCGCGAAAACCTTGCCCGGAGCGCTCCTGCGGCCGCGCTTGAATTCGCTGACAGCGGCGTTGATTTTTGGAGCCCACTCGAGATATTTCGACTCTTTCCCGGTTCCGCCGGTCTTCGGGCTGATGATAGCGCCGGACGGAACCGCGAGCTGGCGGGTTGGAGCTTGTGCAAAAACGGGAAGCGCCCAGGAAACCTGCACCAGAACGAAGAGAGACAGGCAAGAAAGCCGTTTTAAGCGATTTGAACGAAAACTCATGTCACCACCGGTAAAACCGCTTTTCAGGCGGAAATGCAGACAGATGAGCGATTGGGCTAAGCGGAAGCCCTGAAAAGATTTGGATGTTAGCTAATTCAACAA
>CAJWMA010000149.1 GCA_913042995.1 uncultured bacterium
GAGGCGCCGATTCCTGTTCTGCGGGTAGGCCGCAGGGAGATTCGCCCCGGCGGCGCAGGCAGTGTCGCCGTCAACCTGGCTCGCCTGGAGGCTGATACGCATGTTTTTTCCGTGACAGGAAATGACAGGGCGGGAGACAGGGTCCTTTCCGTTCTGGAGGACGGGGGTTGCGACATCAGCGGGGTGATCCGTGACCCGGGTCGTCCGACAACCTTGAAGGCCCGGCATATGGGGTATGTTCAACACTCTCATCGGGCTGTCCAGCAGATGCTGCGGGTGGATGAAGAGGAGCTTTCGCCGGTCAGTTCCGAGCTTACCGATGAGCTTCTCGAGAAGATTTTCTCCGGAGATGAAGCCTGGGATGCGATCCTGGTCAGTGATTACGGTAAGGGGCTGCTCACCGAGCGGCTCATGGAAGGAATTCGTGAACGAGGCGGAGCTGTTCCCGTCCTCGTCGATCCGGCCCGGGTCAGCGATTATTCTTCCTACAGGGGCGCCTCCCTGATCTGCCCAAACCGCTTCGAGGCGGAGCTGGCCAGCGATATCCCTTGCCAGGAAATTGAGGGTTGCCAGTCTGCCGCGGCACAGCTTCTCGAAGAACTTGACCTGGGCAGCGTCGTTGTGACCATGGACCGTGATGGCATGTTTCTCGATGAGGGAAAGGCGGGGCAGAGTCACTTCCCCACTCGCGCGAGCGTTGTAGCGGACGTTACCGGGGCCGGCGATATGGTCCTCGCTGTTCTCGGGATTTCAGCCGCGGCGGGGAATTCCGCAGAGTCGGGCGTGCAGCTGGCCAATGTTGCCGCAGGTCTCGTGGTACGGCAATTCGGTGTGGTCGCGGTCAGCCGTGAAGAGCTCCTTGACGAGATTCGTAACCAGGGAAATCCGGCGGCCGGAAAGATCAAGAAGCTCACAGATCTGTCGAAGATCCTCAGTGGAGAGAAACAGAAAGGGAAAACGGTCGTGCTGACCAACGGCTGTTTCGATCTGCTCCATCCGGGTCATCACCACCTTCTCAACGAGTCGCGCAGAGAGGGAGATATCCTGGTTGTTGCAGTTAACAGCGATTCTTCCATCAGGCGGCTGAAGGGGGAGGGGAGGCCTCGGATAGAAGAAAACGACAGGATCAAGATGCTGGCGGGTCTCGAGGCGGTGGATTACGTTCTTCTCTTCGAGGAGGACACGCCCCAGAGCCTGATCGAAGAGTTGCTTCCCGATGTACTCGTCAAGGGAGGTGATTATAAGGAAGATGTTGTCGTCGGGAGAGATTGTGTCGAAAGCAATGGCGGCAGAATGGTCTTTGTCGATCGTCTTCCAGGCCTCTCAACCACTGAACTCCTGGCGGAGCCTGATGCCGAAATGGTCAACGATGGCGGTGAATCGGTCTGAAATGCCCTTCAAGTACAAATGCTTTCAGGGTTTACAAATGTTGGCTGAACCGTATGATTGTTTTTTCCGGGTCTTTTTGGCCCCGTAAGAAATGAATCAAGACCTTTAAAACTATCTCGTCCGAGCCGTTTTCGATTTTTCCGATCATCGGCAGGATCGCTCGATAGTTCAATTCCCCCCGTTTCGGTTGATCTATGGCAGCCCAAGAAGATCTGCTATTTGGAAAAATAGCCGTCAAGAACAAGCTTGCTGATGAAAAGCAGGTGCGCAAGTGTCTCGCTGCGCTGGATAAATCCGGTGACCAGGGGCTTGGTAAGATGCTGCTTGATAAGGGGCTCATCGGTCCCTGGGAGTTCAAGCGCATCAGCGCCCGCGTAAAGGAGATGGCTGAACAGAGTGAGCCGGCTTCCGCCGATGAGTCAGGGGCCAAGGGGAAGTCCAAGCCTGTCGCGGCATCGGCAAAGGTTCCAGCGGCCAGCGGCGCCGGAGTTACGGTCGAGGAGCTTGGCCGGATGGATTTTTCCCACCTGGCCGGCGGCCCCATCGATGCTTATCTTGTCGAGGCTAGGAAGGTCGGTGCTTCGGATTTCCATTACCAGGTGGACTCACCGCCATTCATGCGGCTTCACGGTTCGATTGTCTACCTCAAACATCCGGCTCTTTCGGCTGACGATACAAAGCCGCGTATCGAGGAGATCCTCAGTGATTTCGAACGGAAGACCTTTGCGGCGAACAACGATCTGGATTTCTGTTATGTCAAGGATCACGGCCGCTACAGGGCTAACGTTCTGAAGCAGCGCAAGGGACTGGACGCGGTTTTCAGGATTATCCCCGACAGCCTGCCGACTCTCGAAGAGCTTCACTTGCCCGGTATTCTCACCAAGTTCACCAAGTACAGGCAGGGAATCGTATTGATCACCGGTCCGGCCGGATCCGGAAAGACTGCGACGATGACGGCGCTTCTCGACATCGTCAACCAGGAGCAGAATGACCATATCGTCACGGTTGAGGACCCGATCGAATACCTCCTTCCCAGTAAGAACTGCAACGTGAACCAACGGCATGTCGAGGTCCACACCGAGTCCTATGCCAGCGCTCTGAGATCGGCTATGCGTTCCGATCCCGACTATATTTGCGTCAGCGAGATGCGTGACCTGGATACCGTCGCCATGGCGATCACCGCCGCGGAGACCGGCCACCTTGTCTTCGGGACGCTGCACACGACCAATGCCACCAGGAGCGTGGACCGGATTATCGATGTCTTCCCTCCCAAGGAGCAGGAGCAGATCCGCGCGATGGTGTCTGAGTCCATTCGGGGAGTGATCTCTCAGCAGCTCTTGCCGCGAGAGGATGGCATGGGGCGTGAACCGGTCCTCGAGATCATGTTCGCCACTCCCGCGGTTGCCAATATGATCCGTGAGCGGAAGACCTTCCAACTCCAATCGGTTCTGCAGACGGGAGCAAAAATGGGAATGTGTACCATGGATGATTCAATCCTCGATTTGCTGAAGAAGAAGATTATCTCGCGTGAGACCGCATGGTTCTTCGCTGAGAACAAGGACAGGTTTAAATAAGAGCCCACCATGGCACGAGTAGACGCATATCTCAAAAAGCTTCATGACCTCGGAGGTTCGGACCTCCATCTCAATACCGGGGTTCCAGCCAAGGTGCGGGTTCATGGAGATCTTCGCGCCATCGGCAAGGAGCCGATCGAGAAAGAGGAGATGGGTGAGCTGATCGATGAGATCCTTACTGATCGGTGCCGGGAGATCTATTCCGAGAGAAATGATGTCGACTTCGCCTATGAGATTATCGACCTGGCGAGGTTTCGAGTCAGTGCCTTCCTCACCCGGACCGGTCCGGGTGTCGTTTTCCGCTATATACCCCAGGAGATACTCTCCCTCGATGAGCTTCGCGTTCCCGATGTGATATTGGAGTATACCGAGCTCAACAGCGGCCTGATCCTGGTGACGGGTCCGACGGGCAGCGGTAAATCAACCACGCTCGCTTCTCTCTTTGATTACATCAACACCAACCAGAAAAAGCACATCGTGACGATCGAGGAGCCGATCGAGTTCGTACACAAGAACAAGGAGAGCTTCTTTACCCAGCGCGAAATCGGTGTTGACGCGCCCTCCTTTTCGCAGGCGCTCAGGGCCGCAACCCGGCAGGACCCTGACATTATCCTGGTCGGCGAATTGCGTGACCCCGAGACGATCGCGCTGGCCATCACAGCCGCTGAGATGGGCTTTCTTGTTTTTGCTACATTGCATACCAACAGCGCGGCGAAAACGGTTGACAGGATCATCGACGTATTTCCCGAGGACCAGCAGAACCAGGTTCGCACCATGTTGTCGGTTACGCTCAAGGGTGTTTGCGCCCAGCTCCTGCTGCCCGGCAAGGATGGTAAGAGCCGGGTCCCGGTTAACGAGATCCTCATGGGTTCCTTCGGCCTGGGTAATATCATTCGCGAGGGTAGCGTCGCCAAGATCGTTTCCCTGATCGAATCAGGCGGGGCGAGGGGTATGAAGAAGATGGATGATGCCATCCTCGAGCGTTACAAAGCCTCTGAGATCTCCGCGGAAACGGCTCACCTCTATGCCACGCAGAAGCAGAGTTTTGAGCACCTCCTTGGCAAGGACGACTGAGAGCGAGCCGTGCCATCCGTGCCGCCGTGGCTCAGGCCGGGAACTCGATAATGACCTTCAGGGCTCCATCTGTTCTGTCGCGGAAGGTCTCGAAGGCCTTTTGCGCCTCGCTGAGAGGGTAGTGATGAGTGAGCAGGGCGGAGAGGTCAATTCTCCCCTCAGCGATCCAGCGCATAGCCAGGGGGAAGTCACGCTCAAAGTCGGGATTCACCGAGGTATAGATCCTGACGTTCTTGTAGAAGAGCTTCTTCCACGGCTTGATCTCGATGCTCTCCGGGGGGACGCCGAAACAGAGGATCTGGCCATCCGGTCGGCAGAGCTCCGCGCAGAGATCCAGGGCCTGGTCGCTGTGTCCCACGCATTCGATGACCATATCGGCTCCCCGCCCTCCTGTCAGCGCGAGGACAGCCTCTAACGGGTCCTCGCGACTCGAGCAGATGGTCCTGGTCGCTCCATTTTCAGGGCTGGTTTCAAGTCTCGATTCCAGCAGGTCGATCGCGATGATCTCCCTGGCCCCCATATTCTTCAGGCAGGCGGCGAAAATCTGCCCCATGGGGCCCTGGCCAACGATAGCCACATCCAGGTCGATGAGATGGGGGATCTTCTTCAGCGCGTGGATTGCCGTTCCCAGCGGCTGGGCAAGGACCGCCAGGTCTTCGGCCAGGCCGGCGGCCATTGGGATGACCCTGCAGGCATCGACGGCGTAGCGTTCGAAAAAACCCTGCTGGTTAAGCGGAACAGCCAGCACCTTATCGCCTGGAGAATAGCGCTCGACCGAGCTCTCTACGATCGAGCCGACCATCTCATGGAGTGACATTCCCACCGGCAGCGGGTAGCTCTCGGCCGCGTCAAAGTAAGGCAGGTCAGAACCGCAAAGACAGGCGGTGGAGGGCTGGAAGATGACCTCTCCGTCTTTTTCGATCGATGGTTCAGCCGACTCGACCAGCTCGAGTCGGCCCCTGGACTGGATGTGCGCTGCGAGCATGGATATGTCTCAGGAGGGCTGCTCTCCGGCATCCTCTCCCGGCTCACCTTCCTCATCCGCGCTTTCCGCGTCGCGCGTTCGCATCAACGGAAAGGCTATGACCTCGCGGATCGAATGCGAATCGGTCAGCAGCATGACAACCCGGTCGACGCCAAGCCCGACCCCTCCGGTTGGCGGCATGCCGCAGCCCATCGCCTTCAGGAAGTCGGTGTCCATTGGATGGTTCTCGACGCCATCCTTGTCCGCTCCCATCGATTTCTGGGAGATGAAGCGCTCCTGCTGTTCAACCGGGTCGGTCAACTCGGAGTAGGCATTGCCGATTTCCATGCCCATGACGATGGGTTCGAACCGCTCGACCAGGCGGTCGTCACCCCGCTTCTTCTTGGTGAGAGGGGAGATGGCTACCGGGTGGTCACAGACGAAGGTCGGCTGTTCGATGGTGTGTTCGATGAGAGCCTCGAAAAGCCCCGCGACCGCGTGCCCCCAGGTGAAGGGCCGCGGCGGCTCGATCTCGCGATTCTTGTATTCCGCAAGGAGGGCGTCCTCATCCATCGCCGCGGCATCGATACCCGCCTCTTTCAGACTGTCGAGGATGGTGATTCGCTTCCAGGGAGGAGTGAAATCGATCTCCTTGCCGCCATAGACCACCCGCATGCTGCCGCAGGCCTTCTCGCAGACGCTCGAGACCAGCTGCTCAAACCGTTCCATCTGAAAGTTGTAGTCGGTGAAGGCTTCGTACCACTCGAGCATGGTGAACTCGGGGTTGTGGCTGCGGTCGATACCCTCGTTGCGAAAATTCTGGCAGATGGTGTAGACCTTCGGGAAGCCTCCAACGATGAACCTCTTGAGCGGCAGCTCGGGCGAGATCCTGAGAAAGGCCGGATGGTCGGAGAGCGCGTGGATCGCGGTCTCGAAGGGGCGCGCCTCGGCTCCTCCGTAGTTCATCTCGATGGTAGGCGTGGTGACTTCGAGGAAACCGCTCTCATCTAGAAAGGACCGCATCGCGCTGATGATCTGCGCCCGCTGCACCATCTTCTGGCGCGCAGACGGATCGGTGGTCCAGTGCAGGTAGCGCTCGCGGTAGAGTGTCTCCGGGTCAGCCAGCTTGTTCCAGTCCTGGTCATCTTTGCTCTTGGGGATCGGCACCCGCACCACGGTCTTGGCCAGCATCTCGAGGCTGCTCGCATGGATTGAGAGCTCTCCCATCCTGGTCACAAAGACGGTTCCGTTGATTCCAAGCCAGTCGCCGAGGTCCAGGCCATGGCGGATGAGAGCCCAGGTTTTTTCATCGAACTCGTTTTTGCGGAGCATGACCTGGATCCGGCCATCGAGATCGCCCAGGTCGATGAAGATCATCTTTCCCTTGCCCCTGTAGGCAAGGAGCCTTCCCGCCACACGGACATCCTTGTCCATCAGTTGCTCCTCGTTCTCCCTGATTTCGAGGAGGCTGTGGGTTCGGTCGTAGGAATAGGGGTAGAGCTCGAGCTCCTCCGCAAGGAGCTCTTCTCGTTTTTTCAGTAGATCTGGATCAAAGGGCATTTTCTGGGACCTGTCTGGTCAGCGGTAAACACTTCGTAAGCGCTTGAAAATACAGCACCTGCGAAGCAGGCGCAAGCGGCCTGCTGGATTCGCGAGACCATCCGCGAACTTAATTGGCCGGAGGCAACTCGTCATAAGAGCGGTAGATGGTCTTCCAGATGAGATAGCCGTTGACCATGTCTTCGTCGAGGGCCGGATTGCCGCTTCCCGCCCCCCGGTCGCCGCCGAACTTGGTGCCGAAGAAGCAGCCGGTTCCGTGTCGGCCATCGTCAATTCTCGTTCGGAGTACCTGCTCGATAAAGTTCTCGGTTGCTGATTTGTCCCGTGAATCGATGCAGGCGACGATTCCGATCCTGCTGTTGATCAGCTCGATGGCTTCCCGCATGTCCTCCACAGCACGGATGACGCCGGCTGGACCGAAGGCTTCCTGGCTGTAGAGCGGGTTGTTTTCGTCGACTCCTGTGAGCAACGTAAACGGGAAATAATTCCCATTCTGTAGGAGTCCATCAGGTAGCTGCGCCTGGTAGAGAAGCTCGGCTCCATGTTCGATGGAAGATTCCACCAGCGCGGCAAGCCGGTCCCGCTGCTCTTCGCTTACCAGCGGAGGACAGCTCCAACTGTCGGCATCGGTGTCGGCCGCCGTGATTTCCTCGCTTCCTCCCGGGCCATGAACAACTCCGGGAGCAAGCTCGAGAACCCTGGCGGTGAACTCAGGCGCCACCTTGCTGTCGACCAGGGCTTCCTGGATAGAGCTGCAGCGCTGGCCCGAGGTGATCGTTTTTCCGTAGACGAAATTGCGCGCGGCGCGTTCGATATCGGCGTCTTCGTGTACGTAGAAGAAGTTGATGCCGGCGACCTCTTTCATGACGCGCTTGCCTAACCCGGACGCGGTAGAGTCGACCCGGTCTCCAACCGTCTTCGAGCCGGTGAAGGAGATGGTCTGTACGGCCGGCTCTCGAATGAGCGCGTCACCTGTCTGGGCATCCCCGTGAACCAGGTTCAGGATGCCTGCAGGAAGCTCCAGCCCGGTTTCCTCGGCTTCCTGTGCCAGGGCGCATTCTATCAGCGCGCAGATAGCCTGGGAGCATTCCGGGACCAGGTGGGAAGGTTTCCACACAACCGTACAGCCTGAGATAATTGCTGACAGGACCTGTGCCAGCGGGATCGCAAGCGGGAAGTTGAATGGAGTGATGATGGCGGCTACACCCCTGGGCGCCAGCCGGCTTTCCATGCTGAGGCCCGGCGTGAGCTTCTGGTAGGTGACGCCTTTGATGCTGGTGCCCTGGGGGGCGACAGCCTCACAGACTCCGACAGCTTCGATAAAGTCGAGCCTGCTGTCGAAGAAGCTCTTGCCCATTTCTTTTGTCATCAGAGCGACAAAAAAATCTTCGTTTTCCTTGAGCATCCCGGTCAGGCGGTAGGCGGCCTTTGTACGGAAGTCGCCGGTTGAAAAACGCCAGGTGTTGAAGGCCGAGTTGGCGTGGGCTGTCGCTTCGGCCACATCCTGCGGAGAGCATTCCGGGATCTTCCCCCAGGTAACGGAGCGATTTGCCGGGTCGCAATTGTCGTAGGTCTGTTGCCAATCGCCGTCGATCCACTCACCGCCGATATAGGGCATGTAGACCTCGGCAGAGGTCTTTCGGGCCGTGAGGTCCAGGGTTGTTGGGTTTGCTGAAACGGTGGTCATTTTTTCTCCCTCTGATTCGTTTCCCTCGCTCGGAGGGGTCTCATTCAATTGAGATAGAGCAAGTGTTCATACCGAGAGGTTCGCTGACATTTCCCGACTCGCTGCCGGCAACTTCGAGCGCGGTGAGAGTCTCCTTGCCTTCGACTACTTCGCCGAAAACGGTGTGGTTTCCATCGAGGTGGGGAGTGGCGACAAAGGTGAGGAAGAACTGGCTGCCATCGGTTCCCGGGCCGGCGTTGGCCATGCTGAGCAGTCCCGGCCTGTCGTGGCGCGCCTCGGGCGAGAACTCTCCATCGTATTGGAAGCCGGGGCCTCCAGTCCCGCGCCCCTCGGGGCAGCCGCCCTGGGCCATGAAGCCCCTGATGACCCGGTGGAAGGACAGGTCATCATAGAAGCCGAGGGTGGTGAGATAGATCGTGCTGGAGACGTGTTGCGGGGCGATGTCAGGCCAGAGCTTGATCTTCAGGGACCCCTTGTTGGTCTCTATCTCCCAGTAATAGTTTTTGTCCGAGTCAAAGGGAAGCGGGGGCGGGGCCGGAAGCTTTGTTTTCCAGCCGTCGGTGGAGGTGTCGATGCCGCTGGACTCGATAAATTCGCGGCAGCTCGAGAGAGTTTCGTTTTCTTCGCTCATGGCGCTTTCCTGGTTCTGCTATCTGGTTTCGATGAAAGATTTTTTGATCAGGATTTCTTCAGTCGGCGTTCCGTCTTTTGAGCCCGCGTTCTGGATGAAGGTAAGGG
>CAJWMA010000150.1 GCA_913042995.1 uncultured bacterium
CCTGGTCACAGTCGAAAAGAGCGACACCGCTGCCGTTCACCTCATCAATCCGTTTTTTTTCGGGAGAGCCGCAGCGATGTAGAAATTCAATCCCCGACCGCTCGGTCACATCGACAAACTCCGGATCCCGGGCGCATAGCCACGCGCTCGATCCGATGGCACAGACAAGCAGCAAGAGCCTGCTGTAAAGAAGCGGGGTTGTATTCATCGAAGACTCGTGGGCAGCACTTGTAGCCTGGGTGGTTGATGGTGGAAAATAGCGACAGTGAATTATTCCCCAAGCCGGGCATCAGGACAATACGAGTGCTCAAGTTACTTACGCTATCCTGCATCTACATCTGCTGCATCTGCCCTGGCCTCCCCGCAGATGAGCTGGCGGACGATCTGGCGGCAGGACGCTTCGACAGGGCTCTGCGGCAGATCGAGGTTCTCTTGGCTGAACCGGACGGCGGCAGCCGGGAAAAACGCCAGCGCCTGCTCGAGCTGCGCGCGAAATGCCTGTTTGAGCTGGCAAACTACCCCGCATGTGAAGAGACCCTCCTGGGGCTCCTCGATACCGGCACGACAACAAGGCTTCACAAGGCCGAGCTCCTGGCCCAGGTAGCCAGGCTTCGCTCCTTCCAGAACGATCATTCCCGGGCGGGCGAAACAATCGAACGGGCCCTGGAGCTCGCTGACAATCCGGATCTTCGCCGAGTCGCGATCTCCATAGCTCTGCGCGCACGAAAGCATGAAGATGCTCTCCCCCACATCAAGAAGGTCCTGGCAAAGCTGCCGCGAGATCCACGAGCGCATTACCAGCTCGGGCTCATCCAGCAACGGCGAGGTGAATACCAGCTCTCCATTCCAGCCCTGAAGCGAGGCCTGGAGGTAGCCGCTCTAAAAAACGAGGCGAGCTTTGAACTGGCGATGGCGCTGCGGAAATCAGGACGACCGAGAGAAGCCCTGGCTCTCCTCATCGATCTTCTGCAGGAGGATCCAACCATCGAGCACGCCTGCTACCAGGCGGCCCGCTGCCTGCTGGAAATTGGGGGCCCCGGCCAGGCCAGGCTCGCCGCCTACCTGCTTGATTATCTCAAAGCCCTGAAGAAATCGAGCGGCCCCTCCTCAAGAGACCATCATCTCGCCGCAGCCGGCAAGGCGGCAGAGGCGTGGCTGTTGAGGGCAACGACCAGGGAGGCTCTTGGCGATGATGCCGGAAGTCTCGTAAACCTGCGAAAAGCAGAGGGGCTCTCGCCCTTGTCGCCGGCTGTCATCCTGCAGGGGGCAAGATTCTTTCTCCGCAGAGGACTGCTGGAAGAATCAAGGAGGCGGCTTGCCCGCCTGGGGTCTGCGGGTGAAAAATTAAAGAGCTCTGTCAACGAACGCGCCCGGGCTCTCAACAAGTTGCAAAGCGGCCCCTGGAAAACGGCGGCCCTCCAACTGGCCGCCTGTGGATGGGCCGAGGCCGAGCGGCCCCTGGTGGAAGCTCTCGCGGCAAGCCGACAGGCCGCCCCCGGAAAATCCGTCTCACTGGCACGCCTGCTCCTGGCCAGGAACCCCGCTTCGCAGCCCGCGCTGCTCTTCCTCACTGAACACACCGGCGCGCCGCGGCTCGTGATCCCCCACCTCCACTACCTCGCCAGGCTCTGCGCGGCCGACCCTGAAAACGCCCTGCGGCGAAAAGAACTGGCGACCCTGCGCAAACTTCTGCTTGGCTCCTGAGCCCGGCCGAAGGCATTATGGTGGATTATTCAGAATCTTTAACCCGGGAGCTAACAGGTGAAATCGAGTCTCCGTTTCTTTCTTGCCCAGGCGGAAAACGCAGATCCGCCGTCCAATTGGGATCAGGCCATCGGCGTAGCCGTCCTTCTCGCCACCGCCATCATCTCCTACTTCCTCATGCGCGCGATCATTGTTCCTCTCATCAGCAGATGGGTAACCGAGAGCAAAAACAAGATCGACGATATGCTCCTCGACCCCCAGTTGCTGCACAGAGTCTGCCTCCTGGCACCCTTCACTGTAATCTACCTGCTGGTCTCAGGAACCGACCATGTCCCTGAAGCCCTCGCCAGCTACCTCCCCGCGGTTTTCAGAAGTAACGACCTTGGCAGCACCTGGTGGGCCCCACTGGAAAAGATCAACGAGGCTCTGATTGTGCTGCTCGTGACACTGGCGGTCAGCGCAGCCATCAACGCCTTCAATTCGGTCTACCAGACCTTCGAGATCTCCAGACAGCGCCCGCTCAAGGGCTACCTCCAGATTGTGAAGCTCCTCGCCTTCGCCTTCGGCGCGGTCATTATCATCGCAATCCTGACAGGACAGAGCGTTGGCTACTTCGTGACCGGGCTCGGAGCCATGACCGCGGTCCTGCTGCTCGTCTTTAAGGACACCATTCTCTCGCTGGTGGCATCCATCCAGTTGACCCAGAACGACATGGTGCGGGTAGGAGACTGGATCGAGATCCCTGGCGCAGGAGTTGACGGCGATGTCATCGATGTCGCCCTGCATACCGTCAAGGTCCAGAATTGGGATAAGACCATCGCCACGGTACCCACAGCACAGCTCATCCAGAAGTCATTCCGGAACTGGAGAGGAATGTCGGAATCCGGGGGACGCAGGATCAAGCGTTCGCTCAGCATCGACATGTCGACGATCCGCTTCCTGGAGGAAGATGAGATCGAGCGCTTCTCCCGGTTCTCGCCTCTGAAGCAGTATATGGAATCAAAGATCGATGAACTCGACAGCCACAATAAGGAAAACGATCCGGGGTCTGACCTCACCTGGGACCCTCGACGCCTGACGAACATCGGAACCCTCCGGGCCTACATTGTCCAATACCTGAGAGGCAATAAGCGGCTCCACCAGGAGGGAATGACCCTGCTGGTACGCCAGCTCCAGCCCGGATCGCAGGGACTTCCCATCGAGATCTATTGCTTCGCCAATGACACCGCCTGGGCAAACTACGAAGACATCCAGGCCGATATTTTTGACCATCTCCTGAGCAAGCTGCCTGAGTTTGGACTCAAGGTGTTCCAGGAGCCCAGCTCTTCAGACTTCACTTCCCTTGCCGGAGCCAGGGAATAGCTACCATATTCACGGCGACCGCTATCGCCGCAGACAGGATTCTTCAGCCCCATGAGACCATACCTCTTCATCCTGGCGATCTCTCTTTGCTGCCCCCTGCCCGGCGGCGAGAAAGAAAAGTTCAAGCAACCCGAACTGATCATCGATGAGCGGTTCACCATCGAGCTCGCCGCCGCCCCGCCGCTTGTCGAGCACCCGATGCTCGCCACCCTCGACCCGCAGGGACGCATGTTCATCTCCGAAAGCGACGGGCAGAACCTGCAGAAAGCCGAGTTGCTGAAGCAACGGCCTCGATTTGTCAGGATGCTTGAAGACACCGATCGAGATGGCGTCTTTGATAAGAGCACCATCTTTGCCGACAAGATGGTCATGCCGGAGGGAGCCCTCTGGCACCAGGGAGCCCTCTACATCATCTCATCTCCCTATCTCTGGCGACTCGAGGACACCGATGGAGACGGGGTCGCCGACCGCCGCGACAAGATCATGGGTTATATGGAATTCGATGGCAGGGCAAACCAGCACGGCCCCTGGCTGGGACCCAACGGCCTGCTCTACTTTACCGGCGGAATCTTCGGCTACGACCTTGTCGGAACAGATGGAATTCGCGCCGCGAAGGGAACCTCTGCCGGGGTTTTCTCCTGTCGTACAGATGGCTCGGACATCCGAGTCGTCTGCCACGCTGGAATCAATCCTGTCGAGCTGGCCTTCACGCCCTGGGGAGACATGCTGGGAACCTGCGCGATCTTCGACAGCGTCGGGGGACGGCACGACTCGCTCTCTCACTGGATCCACGGAGGCCAATACGGCCCGAAGGACTACGGCTCCACCCGCGAAGGAGCTGCCAGCCTCAAGAGAACGGGCTACAGGCTGGGCACGGTCGTGCGCTGGGGACAGGTCGCGCCGGCTGGACTTCTCCGCTACAGGGGAGAACATCTCGGCAAAGAATACCGCGGCGACTATTTCAGTTGTCACTTCAACACCCACGCGGTTCACCGAAGCACTCTCTTGTCTACAGGCTCGACCTTCGGAGCGCGGGACGAGGTCTTTCTCCGCTCCCCGAGCATCGATTTCCACCCGACGGATATCATGGAGGACCATGATGGGAGCCTCCTGGTGATCGACACCGGCGGCTGGCTCAGCTGGGGCTGCCCGACCTCCAAGCTTGCCAAGCCCCAGTTGCTTGGCTCGATCTACAGGATTCGCCGCAAGAACGGAGCGAAGACCACGGACCCGCTGGGCGTGAAAATCGACTGGAAAGAAGCCTCGCATGCCGCCCTGGCGCGTCTTCTCGCCGACCAGCGCCCTCTGATCCGTGACCGCGCGCGCGAAACCCTCGCGGCCCGCGGACAGGAAGCCGGCCCGGCCGTCATCGCATTCCTCGCAAAAAGCAAAGTTCCAGGGGACCGGGCTCGCGCAGTCTGGACCTTATCGAGAACAGGAGGTCTCCAGGCTGTAGACGCTCTCAGGGGCGCTCTCAGCGACAGTCACCCGGGGGTCCGGCAGGCGGCGGCGCGCAGTCTTGGAATGGCACGAGACAAGAAATCAGTGGAAGCTCTCTGCCGAATCGTCACGGAAGACGCGCAGAGCGTCAGGCGCTCTGCAGCCGAAGCCCTGGGGAGAATCGGCAGCCCGAAGGCCGTAAAATCAATTCTCCAGGCCATGGAAACGAGCTCCGATGATTACCTGGACCACGCGCTCTGCTACGCGCTCATCGATATCGGCGATCCAGGTGAAACCCTCAAGGGGCTCGCCAGTCGATCGGCCCAGGCGAGAAAGCTGAGTCTCATCTCTCTCGACCGGATGGGCTTCAAGTTCTCCATCGGCCAGGTCATCCCGCTGCTCGACACCAAGGACCCAGCGCTCAAACGCGCCGCCATGGAAATCGCCGGACGCCACCCCGACTGGGCAAAAAACATCTCGTCGCTGATCGACACCTGGCTGAAAACCGAAAAGCCCGGCCGGGATGAGAGAGCCATGCTCAGGGGCGCGATCAAGGCCTTCAACTCCAATCCGGAGGTCCGCAGCGTGGTGGCCGCGCACCTCGAGGACGAAGCCAGTTCGGCTGAAAAACTATCGGCTCTCCTGGAAGCCGTAGCCCGATGCGGAAGCGCGGGACTGCCTGCGGAATGGAAAAAGGGCTTCCGGGAAGTACTGGATCGTGACAACGAAGGGCTCAGAAGCCAGGCGGTGGCGAGCCTTCGTATACTCGGTGAAACCGGCTTCCGGGAGAGGCTCCTCAAGCTTGCCTCCACTGCTGGAGCCTCCCAACGCCTGAAGATCTCTGCCCTTGCCGCCGTTACAATTGACCGCGGCAAGCTCACTGACGAAGCTGTCGACCTGCTTCTTTCCCAGCTCCAGCCCGACAGCAAGCCGTCCCTGCGGCTGCAGGCCTCACGGGCCCTCTCGGAGGCTGCCCTCAGCACAAAGCAGCTCACCCGGTTGGCCGACAGACTGCCCGGCTGCGGCCCGTTGGAGCTGCCGCTGCTGGCCAACGCATTTGAGCGGCCCGGCACAGGCTTCTACGTAAACGTCGACGTCGACGTAAAGGACGAAGCGAGCGGCCGCGTCTCGGGCACCCACAAGGGATTGGCCGCCTCCCTCGATGACCCGGGAGGCAGCGACGCGGTCTGGAACTCCTGGAATCCTCTCTCCGGAACTCGGGTCAGCGAATTGATCGACTCGATGGGCCGCATCGTCCCCCGCCTTACCGTCGGCAGCCCCGCTGGCGCCAGCCTCACAGGTTTTGCCAGGGGAAGAACCAATCCCCTGCTGGTAGATTTTGTCTTCAACGGAAAGAAAAGCGGGGGCGGCCGCCACCAGGAATACGTAACCGGCTTTGACCTTGGCGGCCTGGATCCGACCGGACTCTACAAGCTCGTATTCTATGGAACATGGGAACCCCTTGGTGAGAAGAAGCAGGGCTCGGAGGTCCGGGTCCAGCACCTGGGCGGCTCCGGGAAGAAAAACATAGCCGGACTGGAAACCGACCAGGAAGTTTTCTCCGAGGGCTTGTCGCACGCCCTCTTCGAGGGACTGCGGCCGCTCCCTGATGGCCGAATCCGAGTCTCCTGGACAGCGGCTCAGGCGGACCGGAAAGAAAACCAGGGAGCCTTCAACGGCTTCACCCTTATCTCAAAAACCACTGGAAAGAATCCTGAGATAGAGAGGCTCGGCGGCAAGCTGCTCGCCTCGCTGCAGAAGTCCAAGGGGTTGACCTCGCTCCAGCCATCCCGGCTCGAACGTATTTTCCGAGGCTACCCCGGAGACATTCGTCGAAAGTCCTCAGCCCTCATCAAGAGCATGGCTGAGAATGACCGGGAAAAAGCCGGACGGATCGAAGAATTCCTCGCCCGCATGGAAGGCGCCAGCATCGAAAAGGGCCGAGAGCTCTTCTTCGGCAAGAAGGCCGCCTGCTCCACCTGCCACAAGATAGGGGAACGCGGCGGGGACATTGGCCCCGATCTTTCACGCATCGGGCAGGTCCGCAGTTGGCGTGACCTGCTTGAATCCACCCTCTATCCAAGCTCGACCATCGTCAACAGCTTCGAGACCCACGCCATCGTCACCCGCGACGGCCGCCCGCTCACCGGTATCGTTCGCCACGAAACCATCGACACCGTCACGCTGGCGACTGCCCAGCTCGAGGAGGTTTCGATCCCGCGCTCCAGCATCGTCCGCATGGAGCCCACGGCGGTCTCCCTCATGCCCCAGGGCCTGGACAAGAACATCGGCGACGACGACTTCCCCCACATCATCGCCTTCCTCAAGAGCCTCAGATAGATCGCGGCGCCTGCTCAGGCGTAGAGCTGGATCGTAGGCTTGACGATGACCTCGGGAACCGAAGCGCGCGCCGGAAGCCTCGCCACAGCCACCACCATGGCGGCTATGTCCTCGGGCTGAAGAATACGAGTCTTGTGCTCGTCGCTGACCTTCTGTGGACGATTATCGAGAATAGGGGTGTCCACCTCGCCAGGGTAGACATTGGTGATACGGATACCATTATCACCCTCTTCGTAGCCCGCCCCGATACCAAGCGCCCGCTGAGCGAACTTGGACGCGCCGTAGGCGATTCCACCTAGGGGAATGGGCCTCTTCCCGGCGGTCGAGCAGATATTGACAATCAATCCATCCTGGCGCTCGCGCATTCCCGGCAGCACAGCGTGCATGCAGTTGAAAGGCCCCGTAGCGTTGACAGACATAACGCGGTCCCAGTCCTCCGGAGTCGTCTCGGCCATCGACCGCTCTCGAACATTGATCCCGGCGTTGATGACGATGATGTCGATTCTCCCCAGGGTCTCCTCCGCCCAGGAGAAGAACTCGCCCGTGCTGTCACGGTCGGCAACATCGCAGGTCTTCGTCAGGACAGGATTTTCTCCCGTATGCAGGGAGGCCGTCTCAACCAGGGGCTCTTCCCTGCGCCCGCAGATAGCCACATGGCTCCCCTCAGCAGCGAAGGCAAGGGCGACCCCGCGTCCAATTCCTGTTCCGCCGCCGGTAACGACGACTCTCTTGTCTTTAAGATCCACGATAGAACCCTCTCTACTGGCTAATGCGAACGACCGCCGGCGCAGCGGAACAGGAGTTAGCCTGCATCCCTCTCATACGACCGGAAACTGTAAGCATACTGGTTTTTTTCATCCGGCTCATGGCATTCTTCTCCCGCGAGCCGAAAGCCTTCGAGCACATCCGGCGGCAAGGACACATCCCCCTCTACCTCCGCCCCCACCAGGGTTACGTAGAGCCTGCTGGATGCGGGCAAGGCGAGAGCGTAGATGGATGCTCCTCCGACGACAAAAACCTCATCATCTCCTGCCGCAGCCTCAAGGGCGGCATCCAGCGACTGAACCACGAGACAGCCCTCAGCCTGGTACTCGGGATCACGAGTCAGCACGATGCTCGTTCGTCCCGGCAGGGGCCGGCCAATCGACTCCCAGGTCTTCCTCCCCATGACAATATGATGCCCCATGGTGAGAGCCTTGAATCTCTGCAGATCGGCAGAGAGGCGCCATGGAAGATCGCCGTCCCTTCCGATGACATAGTTCTCCGACATGGCCCAGATACACGACAAATTCATACCGCGACCGGAGCCTTGATGTGGGGATGGGGGTCGTAGTCCTCGAGCTCAAAGTCTTCAAACCTGAAGGAAAAGACATCTTCCACCTCGCTGTTCAGCTTCATGGCAGGCAGCCCCCTCGGCTCCCGCGAGAGCTGCAGCTTCGCCTGTTCTATATGGTTGGAATAAAGATGAACATCGCCGAAGGTGTGAACAAACTCTCCCGGCTCAAGCCCGGCAACCTGGGCGACCATCAGCAGGAGGAGCGAATAGCTGGCTACATTAAAGGGAACCCCCAGGAAGACATCAGCGCTTCTCTGGTAGAGCTGGCAGGAGAGCTTTCCTTCCGCCACATAAAACTGGTAGAGAAGATGGCAGGGAGGAAGAGCCATGGACTCCAGCTCCCCTACATTCCAGGCGCTCACGATCAGTCGCCGTGAATCCGGGGTCTTCCTGATCTGCTCAATCACCTGCGACACCTGGTCAATGGTCCCGCCATCGGGAGTCCCCCAGGAACGCCATTGGTGCCCGTAAACCGGTCCGAGATTCCCAGCCTCGTCCGCCCACTCATCCCAGATCCCTACACCGTTCTCCTTGAGATAGGCGGTGTTCGTGTCCCCCTGGAGAAACCACAAAAGCTCATGAATGATCGAGCGCAGATGCAGCTTCTTCGTGGTCAGGAGAGGGAAACCCCGGGCAAGATCAAATCGCATCTGGTGGCCAAACACGCTGATCGTACCGGTTCCGGTGCG
>CAJWMA010000151.1 GCA_913042995.1 uncultured bacterium
AGATTGTCGCCGAGGGAACAGCGAAGGAAATCATGGCAGTCGAGGCATCCATGACAGGAGCCTATCTCTCCGGCAGAAAGCAGGTGCTTCGGCCGCAAGGACGCGGCCCTGGCTGGGAAAGATCGGTGAAGCTGAAAGGCGTCACCCACAACAACCTGGCTGATGTGGACGTCGAGATCCCGCTCGAAAGACTGGTTGCCGTGTCAGGCGTCTCCGGCTCCGGAAAGAGCTCGCTGATCAGCCAGGTACTCCATCCCGCGCTGCTGCGCAAGTCAGGCACCGGGAAAAAACCCGTCGGAGCCCATGCGGACATTATGGGGCATGAATTCATTGACAAGATTCTCTCTGTGGATCAAACCCCTATTGGAAAAAGCACCCGCTCAAATCCCGCCACCTACACCAAGCTCTTTTCGTTGATACGCGAGCTCTTCGCCCGCCTTCCCGAGGCTCAATCGAGGGGCTACAAATCATCCCGTTTCAGCTTCAACGTCGATGGCGGCCGGTGCATCGAATGCAGGGGGGCTGGCGTCAAAAGCGTGGATATGCAATTTCTCGCCCCGGTCGAGGTGACCTGCGAGGCCTGCGGAGGCCAGAGATACAATCGAGAGACACTCGAAATACGCTTTAAAGGTAAAAGCATTTCCGAGGTTCTCGATCTTACCGTCGGTGAAGCGCTTGGCATATTCTCGACTGTCCCGCGAATCGACAGAACACTGAAGACACTCGACCGCCTGGGTCTCAGCTACCTGAAGCTGGGACAACCCTCCACGACCCTCTCTGGCGGCGAGGGGCAGCGGTTGAAGCTTGCGAACGAACTACAGAAGAAATCAACGGGCCGCACCCTCTACCTGCTGGATGAACCGACCACCGGCCTCCATTTCGATGATGTTCGCGTCCTGATCGATGCTCTTGACGAATTAGTCAGCAACGGAAATTCAGTCGTTGTCATCGAACACAATCTCGAGGTCATCCAGGCCGCGGATTACGTAATAGACCTCGGCCCGGGGGGCGGTTCCGCGGGCGGCGAGGTGGTTGCGGCCGGCACGCCGGAGGAGCTTTCCCGGGACGCACAATCCTATACGGGCCTCGCCTTGAAAGCTCGACTCGACAACGTCCCCCCAGATCTCTCGGACAAACACCGCCCGACCTCCGGCAAGCCCCCTGACCCCGGCCCCCGTGAGATCAGGATCGAGGGAGCCGCCCTCAACAACCTGAAGAGTGTAGATGTTTCAATCCCCCATCAAAAACTGACTGTGCTGACCGGAGTCTCCGGTTCCGGGAAATCATCCCTGGCCTTCGGGACACTCTTTGCTGAGGGGCAGCGACGCTACCTCGATTCCCTCTCTACCTACGCCCGACATTTCCTTGGCGGCCACAACAGCCCGCCTGTGGAGCGAATTACCGGAATGGCTCCAGCGATCGCTATTGACCAGAAGTCCGGCGGTGGAAACTCCCGGTCCACCGTAGCCACCATGACTGAAGTCCACGACCATTTGCGTCTTCTTTTTGCCCACATAGGTCAGCCCCATTGCCCTGAATGCGGGCAGGAACTCACCTGGGTCACCCCAAGCAAGCTGGCTGAAGACCTCGTCAAACAGAACAACGAAAGCCGCCTCTATATCCTTGCCCCGCTTGTTGTCGATGACACCGCCGAGGACGCACTCAGGAGGCTCATTTCAAAGCTCCTGAAAGATGGCCGTACACGGATACTTGCAGGAGAGGATGAACTTCGCCTTGATGAGGGCGAAGATGCCGCCCTCAGAAGGATCCTGAACATTCTTCGCTCCTGTACTGACGAAGAGCCCCTCAGGCTCTTCCTGGTGGTAGATCGAATGGTCGTTTCCGAGTCGGTCCAGTCGAGAATGGCGGCATCCATTGAGGCCTGCTACGCCATGGCCGAAGGCGTGGCCGCTACGCGCCTTGATGGAGGCCGGATTGTTCGGCATTCCAGGGAGCCCTCCTGCGGAAATGGACACTTCACCTTTTCGGGCAGTCTCTCCCCCCGCATGTTCTCCTACAGCAGCTATGAAGGAGCCTGCCCATCCTGCGGGGGAGCCGGCAAGGAACCCAAGGTGATAGATGACAGCCTGATCACTGAGCCCTCGAAGCCTTTGAAATTCGCGATCGCCCCGCCGCTGAGAGCCTACCTTGAGACCTTCAGGCCATCGGCCCTCGTCGGTCTTGACGCGGTGGAAAGGCACCTCGGCCTCCAGCCCGACTATGCGACCGGCGGCCTTCATCCTGACGTTCTCCGCTCCCTGCTGCATGGACTTGGAGACGAGAAAATTCCCCTGGCGTTAAAAATGGGACAGCACGAAATTACCTGGGCCGGACTCGCATCCATGCTGGAAGGATGGCTCCGGGGCAAAGATCCGAACCTGAAAGGACAGGGTATCGACAGCCTCTTCGAATCCAGGCAGTGCGCGGCCTGCGGGGGGCGGCGGCTCAGGCCCGAATCCCTTGCCGTGCGAGTCGCCAACAAGGGGATCCACGACCTCCTCGCCCTGTCGATTGCAGATGCGGAGAGCTTCTTCAGAGATCTCGTTTTCTCAGGCAGGAAACAGGAGATAGCCGGTGACGTGTTGAGGGAGCTTTCAAACAGGCTCCGGTTCCTCGCTGACGTCGGGCTCGGCTACCTTGAATTGAACCGAAGCAGCAATACACTTTCCGGCGGTGAAGCCCAGAGAATCCGGCTGGCATCCCAGCTCGGAAATCGACTTACAGGCGCAATCTACGTCCTCGATGAGCCGACCATCGGCCTTCACGAATGGGACACGCGAAGTCTTCTCAAGAGCCTGCAGGAGCTCAAAGATGCCGGCAATACCGTTGTTGTTGTCGAGCATGATCGTCACCTGATTGAATCTGCCGACCATCTGATCGACCTTGGCCCCGGCCCTGGTGAGCGGGGCGGAGAGATTGTTTCCAGCGGAACGCCCTCCGATGTCTCGACCGACAAAGCTTCACTCACAGGAAGCTACCTTCGCGGAGACACCCAGGTGTTCGATGGGGCCGAGCGACGCCATCCGTCTGGAGATGGGATCTGGCTCCGGGGGGCCACTCTCCACAACCTCGATAATCTGGATGTTCAATTTCCTCATGGGGTCCTGACGGCCATCACAGGAGTTTCCGGGTCAGGTAAATCGACCCTCGTCATGAAAATACTCGCGGAAGCCGTCCGGGCCCACCTGCGCCGTGAAACTGAATTTGATTGCGTGTCTGCTGTCGAGGGCCTCGGCAGCATCCGGCGATTAGTGACCGTCGGACAGAAACCCGTCGGACGATCACGCAGGTCGACTCCAGCGACCTACGCCGGTGCCTGGGGTCATGTCAGGGCGCTCTACGCCAGGATGCCGCTGGCCATGACTCGTGGGTACAAGGCGGGTCGCTTCAGCTTTAACTCTTCAGAAGGACAATGCTCCTCATGCGAAGGCCAGGGAGCCTGCCAGGTTGAAATGCAGTTTCTCTCTGACATCTGGGTCACCTGCGAAGAATGCCGGGGTCGGCGCTTCAACCGGGCCACCCTGGAGATCCTCTTCAAGGGGAAGAATATCGCGGAGGTCCTGGATCTAGAGATCCGGGATGCCTGCGAATTCTTCGCAAACCAGCCGCCCATCTTCCGCTTCCTGGCATCTATGAAGGATGTCGGCCTTGGATATCTCAAGCTTGGCCAAAGCTCTCCGTCACTATCGACAGGGGAGGCCCAGCGAGTCAAGCTCGCTGCCGAGCTGGCTGGAGACAGCACCGAGGGGACGCTCTACATTCTCGATGAGCCAACAACCGGCCTCCATTTTTCTGAGGTCAGAATTCTTCTTAAAATTCTCAACCGGCTGGTTGATGGAGGAGGGACCGTTATCCTCATCGAACACAACATGGACCTCATCAAAGCTTCCGACTGGGTCATCGATATGGGCCCCGGGCCCGGGCCCCAGGGAGGAGAGGTCATCTACGAGGGAGTCCCCGGCGGCCTGCGGGAATGTCCCGACAGCAAGACCGGCAAGTGCCTCAGGCCCTGACCATGCGTATCCGATTGTTATCTGAAAAATTCAGCGGCGCCCCGGCCAGCCGACGCGCCGCCGCTTTGCCCTCTCTTCTCCTCCTCGCTTTCGCGCTCCAGGGTTGCGGCTCCACCGGGGGGCGGTCTGCCCTGCTGGAAACCTCGCTTGGCCCCGCCCTCGAAAAGCTCTGGATAGAGCACGGAGGCCTCGACACCTGGAGACGCTTCTCCGGAGTCAGCATCCAATACCGCGGAACCATCAGAGGGAAGGCTTTCAGCTCCCGGCCTCTTCTGATCGATTTCCGCTCTCCCGGCAGGGTCTGGTGCCAGATGGAGACGGGGGGGGCCTGGCTTCAGCGCCGGACCCTGCCGCCGAAGCCAAATCGAAACGAGGCTGCGGCCAGCATCGAAGACTTCGCACTGGGCGCCCTTCCGCTTCTATTCCATCTGCCCTTCGCAATTGAAGCCGGCGACTGGACCTTGCGCAGGGCGCTTCATGCGAGCGGGGGGGTGTCAGGCGTTGAATTTGAAGCCTCCCACAAAGGCTCAAACCCGGGGATCGGCCCCTTCCTGATTCGTATCGAGCCCGGAGAAGATCCAATGAGGGGGCTTCGCTCGGCCCATTACCTCTGCCGCCATCCGGCTCTTCCCCGCGGCCCCTACAGGGTCGAGTTCAAAGACTACATCGAGCTGAATGGAATCTATGTTTCCACAAGAAGAGAACATTTTCATCTCCACGGACAAAAGGAAGCCTTCCAGAACCCAGGGGGCGCAGCCGACCGCCCTCTCTGGACGGAGAGCCTCGAGGGCATTCGTTTTCTCAGCGACAAGGAACTCGGGGAGCTTTTAGGCGAGGCCGTAAAACGTACGGATAAAGGCTGATTTGCGGGATTTTGTTTCCCCCGGGAAAGGTTTTCCGGAAAAAGGGGAAAGATGTCGTTTGTATTAATATTCAGTCTAAATAGTATTCATTCTGTGTTCGCTGAGGGCGTCGCGCCAAACGCGGATAGCGGCTTTACTGGCCAGCGGCAGAACGCAATTGAAGTGAAGAATTAAAATGAGAGCGGGTTGTGAAGAGACCCGGTCTACCGTCCGCAGGTCCGCAAGAATGTCATGCGGATTGTTTGATTTGCTGTAGAGGAGAATGCATGGCCGGGAAGACTTTCGGATCAGTGTTTGATCGACAAATGTTTGTCAATATCCAAGGCGAGATTCAACCTGCTGAGTCAGCCTCGGTCAATGTCATGGATCACGGGTTTCTTTACGGCGATTCCGTCTATGAAACAATCCGGACCTACAAGAAGGTCCCCTTCCTGCTTGCGCGCCACCTTGATCGGCTGCAGCGCTCCCTGGGGAGAATCTACCTGGAGATGCCCTGTTCCCGGGCGGACCTTGAAAGTCAGATCCAGAAGACCATCGACGCGGTGCCCGTAGAGAGCGACCTGATTATGCGGATTGTCGTGTCGCGGGGGGTTGGCCCCATCGGGCTGGACATAGGGTCCTGCACCCAACCCCGCTACATGATCTATGCCATGGAGCTCACTCCGGACTCGATACCCGAGGAGGCGATGCCGGATCGCGGCGGGGGAGGCGTCCACGTGGTCGTATCCAAGGTCAGAAGAAACAGCCCGCGAGCGTTGGATCCAAGCATCAAGAGCGGCAACTTTCTCAACAACATCCTTGCGTTCAAGGAAGCACGCGATGCCCGCGCCCATGAGGCCGTCCTGTGCACCTCGGATGGGTATATCGCGGAGTGCACCACCGCCAACATCTTCCTCGTCAAAGATGGCTTCATCTGGACTCCGCGCCCCTGGGGTATCCTGGATGGCATCACCCGGGCCGTACTGTTTGAAGAAGCCGAAGCCGCCGGCATCCCCATTTCTGAAACCGACATCCCTCCAGAGGCTCTCTTCAACGCTGACGAGGTCTTCATTACCAGCTCGGTCAAAGGAGTCGTTCCTGTCTGCATGGTAAATGGGCGCGGCGTTGGCGTTGCCAGGGAAGCGGATGAAGGGCGGCGGGGTCCGCTGACCCACACGCTCCAGAAGCTCTACCAGGTCAGGATGGAAAACGAGCACCTCGCCCATTCCAACCCTGGCGAGCCCGCAGACTCCCCGAGGGCATCTAACGCCGACGTCGATTGAGCTGGATCAACTCGCTTCGCAGAGCCTCTCGGTTACGTTCGGCCGCTCGGCCTTTCGTTGAGGCATGTGAGCTGGTGGCAAAAAAGCTGGAGTAGGCAAAGAGGGCATAGCCGGGAGACTCCAGTTTCCGCGTTATGCTTATCTGCCTTCTGAGGTCCGCGCCGCCGTCCATGATGTGGGCTCCGAGGCCGAGTATGAGATGCTTTCGCCCGGCCTGGGCCATATCCTTGCGGGCCAGCTCCTCGAACCGGACATGGCTGGCCTCGTAATTCATCGGAAGAACATCATCTATCCAGCCTGAGCGGAGCCAGGCGGGGGAGTCCTGAAAAAACACCTTGCGGCCTCTGCTGAGATCGCGAATGACCGCAGCGGAAACTACGCACCGCGGGCGGGCCGCGCGGGCGGCTCTGCTGATATCGCGGACCACTGCGTCAACCGCCTTGCGTCTGAATTCATCCCAACGAGCCGGATAGCGACTCGGAAACCCTTTCGTTTCATTCCGGAAAGCCCGGAGCGTCTTATTGTCATAGGGCACCTGGCCCTTTTTATCCGGATCCGGAAAAACAAACCGTATGTAGTCAAGATGAAGGCCGTCAACCTTGTAGCGAGCTACTAGATCTCCGAGAACCAAAGCCAGGTGCGTGCGGACTTCGGGGTTGCAGGGATTCAGCATTGAGTAATGCGAAGAGCTCCTCCAGGTCTTCCCGTCCCGATCGGTCAAAAACCAATCAGGATGCGTATGGTACAGATGGCTTTTGTTCGTCGGGGGAACCTTGCCCTTCCAGCC
The DNA here is from genome assembly GCA_913042995.1 of uncultured bacterium. GTDB lineage: Bacteria > Planctomycetota > UBA8108 > UBA8108 > UBA8108 > UBA8108. The sequence goes on from CAJWMA010000151.1 coordinate 6,926, forward strand.
GGCCAGTACATTTGCCCAGGCATGTAGCTGCATAGCATTTTTCCCTGTCTCCGAAATCGCTATGGCAAGGGGGTCGAATCCGGGGTCCTGCCCGCCGAGCTCCTCGGCCCAGGGCTCATGGCTGGACCTGTAGAAAGCATCGGACCTGCCCCGGACCTGAAAATAGATCCGGTTGAGCCCGAGGGATTTACAGTTTTGAACAATGGTCCGGATGTCGCCAGCAGTGCGATAATCCCATCGAGTTACCCAGATGGCCCGAACCTCCTGCTCCGCCGAAGCCGAAGAACCGGCCAGGGCGAGAAACAGAGCCAGGAGACCGGAAAATGAATAGCCCCCGGGCTTGATCCGTAGATAAATTCTAGTAACAAAAGCCATCTCTATATTATCGCCATTTGGAGCTCCCGACTTTAATGTCATCGATACCTCGACATACCTTTTCGCGGCTCATGGACATGGCGCGGGAGGTGGGATATCGTATGGCTCTCGGATATGGATAAACTTAAAATGCCATCAAGAAACCTGCCTTTGTCCGGACTGCTTATTTCTCTGCTCCTCGCAGGCTGCGGCACCTCGTCGCAAGACCTCCTGCTCGAAGTTCGCAAGGGTGAGACCTACTCGATTTCAGACCTGGGCCAGCACCTTTCATCTCGTGAGACGGCTGGAGAAGCACTCAGCAAGGGTGACCTTGCGGCTATTGAGTTGCTGCGCGATGTCGCCGAGACCGACCCGGCCGTGGCAAACCGAATGAGGGCCATCGCCGCCCTGGCCGGCCTGAAGTCGATTGAGAGCAAGGACACATTCACCAAGGCCTTAAAATCCGAATATTGGGGCGTTCGCTGGGAGGCCGCCAAGGCGATCACCGCCCACCCGGACCCGGGCGCCGTACCGAGCCTCATCTTCATGCTCAAGAATGAAACGGAAAGCATCATCCTCCTCGACGCCGTCAAGGCCCTCAGCGCCATCGGCGATGAGGCATCACTCAAGGCTCTTCTCCTGGTTTATTTTGACCTGACCCCTCGCCACGCCAACAACCGAATGAAGGCCCACGCCGCCCTCTGTCAGATTACCGGCAAAAACATCCCATTCGATGATGTCGAGGGATGGCTCAATTACTCCAGGACTACCCCCCCGGAAAGCAGACCGGGCGCAGCCGGAGAAAAGGAGTAGCCTTGAAACGCTGGTTGCTGCCCTGCGCCAAGCTTTTCGTGGCGGCCATCCTTATTTACTGGCTCATCGGCAGGGGAGGGCTTCCCCTGGCCGAGCTTTCAGGCCTGGGGGAGGGCTGGCCATGGCTGTTGCTCGCGCAGATTCCTTACGCCATTGTCCTGCTGCTGGCAGCTCTCCGCTGGCATCTGCTGCTGAGGGTCCAGGGGGTCCTTTACAGCTTCCGTGAGATCTACTCACTTGTCCTGATGGGGATTTTTTTCAACCAGGTCCTGTTTGGCTCAACCGGGGGAGATGTCATCAAGGCCTATTATGTCGCCAGGGACTCGAGCGAGCGGCGCGCCGCCGCCGCCCTGACCGTTTTCATCGATCGAGCGATAGGCCTCTTCGTGCTCATGTTGATCGCCTGCGCCGCAACGTTTTTTAATTTTTCTCTTCTGCAAAAGGACCCCAACCTCTGGAACCTCGCGGTCTTCCTCTGGATCGCCGTCGGATGCGCCATTGCCGTTGCCGGGATCTTCTATCTCTGGGCAGGAAATGGCTCTGCTGACAAGAAGGCTGGGATCATTAAGAAGTTCGCCCAGATCCTTTACCTGTATCGCTCCCACCCCGGGGTAGCCGTCAAAGCCCTGCTGATCTCGGCCCTGCTGCATGTCCTGGTCGTCATCACCAACCTTTTCC
>CAJWMA010000152.1 GCA_913042995.1 uncultured bacterium
CCCTGCCGCCTCGAGTTGCTCGATGGTCTCGGCCTCGAGGTGCAGGCCCGCGGTGGGAGCGGCCGCCGATCCCGGCACCCGCGCATAGATGGTCTGGTAGCGTTCGGCATCCTCCGGAGATTTTCGGTTCGGCTGTTCGCGGCTGATGTAGGGCGGCAGCGGGATCTCTCCGATTCGCCGCGCCAGGAGCCTTACATCCTCCTCGCCAAGGGTGTCCCCGGCGGCGGAAAAGGAGACGATGAAGGTCTGTCCCCGGCGTTCGTGACAGGTGATGCTGGTCCCGGGGTCTTTTTCAAGTGCCAGCGAGCGTCCCTCGGCGAAGGCCTTCCCGGGCTTGAGCAGGACCTGCCAGCGGCGGTCGGCAACAGGTTCAAGGAGGAGGACCTCGACCTTCCCTCCGCTCTGCTTTCGAGCCCTCAGGCGCCCCGGGAGCACCAGGGTCTCATTGAGGACCAGGAGATCTCCGTCGCGGAGATAACCCGGCAGCTCTCTGAAGTTCCGATGCTCGAGCTCCTCGCGGGCGCGGTCAAGCACCAGCAGCCTGGAATCGGCGCGCCTGGGGGGAGGATGCTGCGCGATGAGCTCCGGCGGGAGCTCGTAGTCGTAGTCCTCAAGCGAGATGGAACAATCGTCTTTTTCCCCGCTCACCTTGTCTCCAGGACCTCGATGTCCATATTGCCGAGAAAGGGGATGAGCCCGACGAACATCTCGGAGACGGCGGAATTATCGAGAGCCGAAACCGAGAGCGCGATGTGGTCGGCTTCTACGCGGCCCTTTCCAATGGTTGCATCCAGGGGCACCCATTTGCCCGTATAGACCTCGGTCCACATATGACCGACAAAGTTTTTTTTATGGTAGACGAGGCCGGCGACAACCCGGGAGGGGATTCCTCCAGCCCGGCACATGGCGGCGAGAAGCACCGCATGCTCAGTACAGTCACCCTGCCTGGTTTCAAGGACCTCTTTCGCCGTGGCGAAGGCCGTACCGAGGTTTTTTTTACGTATGTAGTTGTAGACCCACTTCTCCAACTGCCGCGCGGCCTTGAGACTGTTCTTTTCTTTTCCGATGATTCTTTTCGTGAGCTCGTTGAGACGGGAATCATCTGCCTGCAGATAGGCTGTCGAGGCGAGGTAACGTTTTGGCAGCGGATTGGGCTCGAGAGGAAGGGGGCGCGCGTCCGGGTCATCCACAGCCCGGACCTTCAGTCTCCAGGAACCCTTTTCTTCCGCGGCGGTGAGCTCGTGGCCCGCGGCGCCGGACTCCCGGAGCTCTATGGGCTGGTTCTTATCTCGAATACGGAGCTGGTAGACGATTTCCTGCCGTTTCCAGCCGAGAAAACGGCCCAGGGGAATGGCGCTGGAGATGAAGATCTCCGGGGGTGAGCTGAAATCGGCGGCCAGGATTTCCTCCCGGCTTGAGAGTACGGTTTCCAGGCTGAGATAGGGCGTCCTGGATCTGACGGCTTTTCCCTTCTCGTCAACCCAGTCGGTACTCACCAGGCTGTTTCCAGGAGCGACCTCCAGGCGGTTTTCGATCTGGCGGAGACCATTCTCCAGCTTCGACAGCGTGCTGACCTGTTTTACGCAGCGGGAAAGATCCGGCATGAAGACCACCAGCTCGAGCCGGTCGCCCTCTTCTTTGAGTGTCGAGCTGATCCTCTCCGAGACGTACTGAAAGCCCCGCGCCGCCGGATTGAAGGGAACCTCCTGCGTTCGGGCAGGGGAACCTCCGGAGGTGACCTCGAGCATCATCCTGTCGGGCTCGACGACCTTGCCGATGGTGGTGACTCCCTCCCGGGCTGCTTTTTCTTCTTTCCTGAAGCTGAGGATGTTTCCCGCCGCGCTTTCGCGGAGCTCCAGTCGCATTTCAACCGAGACCTTTTCCTTGCCGCGCTTGATCGTCATCCTGGTGAAGGAGATGGTCTCGATGTCGCCATTCTCGCCGACAACCTTGCGCTGGGAGCTATAGCCGGCCGCCTTGCCGCGCAGATGGATCAGGAACCACTCATCTCCGGGCCTGGCGGCTTCCTGTTCGGTAGAGGGGAAATTTCGCGATGAGCAGGCTGGAACGCACAGGAGCAGCAGGAGGCTGAGGCTCCGGACCTTCACGCCGGCGAGATGCGTGGGAGAGCGCATCCTCGCCTCACTGGCCCCGCAGGGGGACACCCTCGAGCGCGGCGCGGCCGAGGTTGCTATAGAGGGCGAAGATGCGGGCAGCATGGAATTTTTCACCCCAGCCAAGGCTCTCGGTGCCGAGGACGATCTCCGACAGTCCCGACTCATCGACGTAATATTCGAAGTCGATGTCCTCCGAAAGACCGGGGTGCTGCTCGAGCAGGATTGGCGCCTTGTCATTTTCCCGGTGGTAGCAGGCGGGGGTAGCCCGCGAGTCGGCAGTCCCGTTTTCGCGCAGGGCGCGGCGGAAAAACGACCGGGTAAATACGGAGGCCGGAATCAATCGAAAGCCGGTCGCATGCCGATCGATAGCCAGGTCGACCCATTGCTCTTCGAGTTCATCAAGTCCAGCTTGAGGTATCTCCGGTATGTTGAACTCAAGCCGCCCCAGGCTGTCGCCAAGACAGTTGAGCAGTTCACCAACCGGCAGCGGGCGCCGACATCCGAGGGCCGAGAGCAGGCTTCGAAGGCAGCGCCTGAGCTGCTCGCGGTCCATCGCGGCGGCCGGGTCCGAAAGCAGGATTGCCAGCCCCAGGGCGGTTATCGCCGGAGCCTGCAGCCGGGCATCACCTCTACGGCTGGTGTCGAGCAGTTTTCGGTAGAGCCTGCGCCGGCCGATCGTCCCGCTGACGAACAGCCCCACGGTCTCGATGATCTCAATGTGGCGTTCCCGGGCCTTGCAGCTATCCGCAATGAGGGAGCTGTTCTTCTGATCCCCTGACCGCAGCGCGAACTCAGCGGCGTGAAGCCTTCGGGTCTCTAAAGATCTGACCCTCGATTCCATTCGCAAAAGTCGAACTCCCCGGGAGAGCGGCTTCCAGGCTGCCGGCCGCCGGCCAGGAGCAGAAGAGCGCTCATCCAATGATGTGTTTTCTCTTTTTGTTTCCGGCGGAGGGAAGGCTCCGGGCTTGCTTTCCGCCTTGACCCCGCCGCTCCGTTCCAACTTGGTAGAACATTGTATGTCCGGATGGGGATGGCCATAAGGAATTATTGCTGAAAAAGAACAGACCGGCAGAGGGCGAGAGTAAGGTAATATTTCATTCAAAAGAAGAGGGGAGATACGCCTGTCGGGACTTTCCCTCTTGCAATCCGGTGTCGCGGTGACAGAATGCGCGCCGGTCTTATCTGTCGATGATTTTTTGGGTTCCATGCTCAATTTAAAAGCCCTGCGAGAGAATCCGGATTTGGTGAAAGCGGCTGGTCGCAAGAAGCATATTCCTTGCGAGGAGTCGGTCGATCGCATTCTCTCTCTGGATGACCAGAGGAAGAAGCTGGTCTTCGAGAGTGAAGAGCTTCGCGCAGACCAGAAAAAAGTCGGCAAGGAAATCGCCAATCTCGAGGGGGAAGAGAAGCAGGCGAGGATCGCTGAGATGGGGGAGATCGCTGAGCGGATCAAGGGTTATGAGAAGGAACTGGGGCCGATCGAGGATGAGCTCCACCAGCTCATGCTGCTTGTACCCAACATACCGGCGGAGGAGGTTCCTGATGGGGAGACAGATGAAGACAACGTCCTGGTTCGCGAATGGGGCGAGATCCCACAGTTTGATTTCCCGCTGAAGGATCACCTGGAGCTCGGCGAGGAGCTCGACCTGATCGACATGAAGGGGGCGGCTAAGCTGGCGGGCTCGCGCACCTATATGCTGAAGAACGAGGGCGCTCTGCTCGAGCTTGCCGTTCTTCAGTTCACCCTCAATCACCTTGTCGAAAAGGGTTTCTCTCCGATGCTGGTACCTACTCTCGTTCGCCGTGAACCGATGGTGGGCACGGCGTATTTTCCCGGCGGGGAGGAGCAGGCCTACGCCTGTGAGAAAGATGGGAAGTACCTGATCGGCACTTCGGAGGTTCCGGTGACGGCCTATCACAGCGGCGAGATTCTCGACGAAGCCGATCTGCCGCGACTCTACGCGGGCTATTCGACCTGCTATCGCAGGGAGGCCGGCGCCGCGGGAAGAGATACCAGGGGGCTTTACAGAATTCACCAGTTCAACAAGGTTGAGCAGGTGATCGTCTGCCGCAACGATGAGGAGGAGTCGCTGCGCATGCACGAATTTATCCTCAGCAACGCTGAGGAGGTAGTGCAGGCGCTTGAGCTTCCCTACAGGGTGGTGAACGTCTGCGGTGGAGATCTTGGCCAGCCCCAGGTGCAGAAGTTTGATATTGAGACCTGGATGCCTTCGCGGGAGGGCTATGGAGAGACCCACAGCGCCTCGCGCTTTCATGATTTCCAGTCCCGCCGTCTCGATCTGCGTTACCGCGATTCGGACGGCAAGGTACATTTCTGTCACACATTGAACAATACCGCCATCGCCAGCCCGCGGATCCTGATTTCGATCCTCGAGCTGAACCAGGAGGCCGATGGCAGGATCAGGATTCCCGGCGTGCTTCAGTCCTACATGGGAGGCAAGGAGTACATCGGTCCGAAGTAAAGAGAAAGAGCTTGTTTGCCGCGGTCGGGCATGGGATTTTTCAAAATCCGTGGAAAAAATCAGATCACCCAACATAATGTGGTGGCGAGGAAAAGAGTTGGAGTAGTTCAGTGTCTCAAAAATGCGCCAGGCTGGCCCTAGAGGATGGAACCGTTCTGCGCGGGATCTCTGTTGGTGCGGATGGGGAGTCTATTGGAGAGGTTGTCTTCAATACGTCCCTGACCGGCTACCAGGAGGTTTTTACCGATGCCTCCTACAATGGGCAGATGGTGGTGATGACCAACCCGCTGATTGGCAACTACGGGGTTAATCCGGATGATGAGGAATCGCGTGCTCCCTCCCTCAGGGGGGTTATTGTTCGCGAGATGAGCCGTCAGCCTTCCAATTTCAGGAGCTGTGAGCCCCTTGACGATTACCTCGCCCGTCATGGCGTGGTCGGGATCTCCGGAATCGATACCCGGGCGGTAACAAAGCTGTTGAGGGTGGAGGGCTCGCTCAAGGGTCTTATCTCGACATCCGAAGATTCGGATGAAGCTCTCGTTGAGAAAGCGAAGAATTGGGAGGGACTCGGCGGCCAGGACATGGTCAAGGAGGTCAGCTGCGAGGAGCCGCAGCTTTGGGAGCAGGGCTTCAACTCGCCTTTCTCGGCTTGCTTCAAAGACAATCGTGCGACCGAGCGTCTAGGCGAAGGTCTCGAGATCGTGGCTTTCGACTACGGCGTGAAATACAACATCCTGAGAATCTTATACGAGATGGGTTTCAAGGTTCATCAGGTGCCGGCGGATACCACAGCGGAGCAGGTTCGTGAATTGAACCCCGATGGAGTCTTTCTCTCAAATGGACCCGGTGATCCGGAGGGGTTGCCCTATGCCATCGAGACGATCCGGGCGCTCATCGGTGAATATCCGATTTTCGGTATCTGCCTTGGTCACCAGCTGACCGGGCTGGCCCTTGGAGGCCGGACGGAAAAGTTGAGGTTCGGCCATCACGGGGGCAACCATCCGGTACTCAATACACGGACCGGCAAGGTCGAGATCTCCGTGCAGAATCACTGCTACGCGGTGGTTCCGGATTCCTTTGAATCTGACCAGGTGGAGCCGTATTTCATCAATCTTAATGACCAGACCCTCGAGGGTCTTTATCACAGGGAGTTTCCCTTGTTCACGGTGCAGTTTCATCCGGAAGCGGCACCCGGTCCGAATGATTTCACGTTCCTTTTCGATGATTTTGCGCGGATGATCCGAAGCGCCAAGCCCCTGCCAGCGATACCCGAGATCTGGGAAAGTCCCGCTCGAGTCTGACGGTGGAACAGGGCGGCGATGAGGCCGGCAGAGAGAGTAGAGATGAGCAGTTTGAATCAAAGCCGGCCCGCCCGGCATAGCTGTGTGGTAGGACTTCAGTGGGGAGATGAAGGCAAGGGTAAGATCGTAGACGTTCTGACGGCTGATGCAGACGTCGTTGTTCGTTACCAGGGTGGAGCCAACGCGGGGCATACCGTGCAGGTAGAGGACCAGGAGTACATATTCCATCTGATCCCCTCCGGAATTCTCAAGAAGGATACGGCCTGCGTGATCGGCAATGGAGTTGTTATAGACCCCCGCGCCCTCATCGCTGAGCTCGACGGACTCCTGGAGATGGGTCTCGATCATGAAGAGAATATTCTCATCAGTGACCGCGCCCATGTCGTGTTGCCCTATCACAGCGCGCTGGATGAGGCGAAGGAGAGTGCCGGCGGAGATGGAAAGATCGGCACCACCTTGCGAGGCATCGGCCCCTGCTATACTGACAAGGCTTCGCGGGTCGGTATCCGGATGTCCGAATTCGTTGATCCGAACGGTCTCAGGGAACGGCTTGTTCATCTTGGCGAGCTGAAGAATCGTGAGCTTGAGAAGCTCCACGGCCGCGACCCCATCGATCCCGATGTTGTTTTTGAAGAGTATTCCGCGTATGCCGAACGGCTGCGTTCCCGGGTCTGTGATGCGACAGCCTTTCTCCATGAACAGGATGCCCGGGGTGCCGGTATTCTCTTCGAGGGAGCCCAGGGCGCAATGCTCGATATCGATATGGGAACCTATCCCTACGTGACCTCATCCAATACCTCCTTCCTGGGGCTGGGGCCGGGGACCGGTTTCTCGGCTCGCAAGGTGGGAAAGGTTCTCGGTATAACCAAGGCCTATGCGACACGGGTTGGGGAGGGTCCATTTCCCAGTGAGATGCAGGAAGAGGCTGCTGCCAGCCTGCGCGAGGTAGGCGGGGAGTTCGGCGCTACGACCGGGCGTCCAAGGCGCTGCGGCTGGCTTGATATCGTGGCCTTGCGGCGCGCGATTCAATTTGGCGATGTCGATGCGATGGTCGTGACCAAGCTCGATGTTCTTGACCATCTCGAAGAGATCAAGGTGGCTGTCTCCTATAAGGTTGATGGGGCTGAGACGGACCAGTATCCGGCCTCCACGGAATGCGAGGTGATTCCCCAGTACAGATCCTTCCCCGGCTGGCTGGAGAGCACCACAGAGTGCAGAGCCTTCGAGGATCTCCCGGAGAAGGCCCGCGAATACCTGCGTTTTGTCGCTGATGCCGCGGGCTGTCCCATCGCGATTGTGTCGGTGGGCAAGGAACGCTCACAGATTGTTTCACTTGATCCGTGGCTCGAACCGACTCCGGTGGAAGGAGACTGAGCGAGTGAAATTTTCTCCCGAACAGGTTCCAGAGCATATTGCCTTTATCATGGATGGTAACGGGCGCTGGGCCATGAATCGGGGGTTCCTGCGGCTGCGGGGCTATGAGGAAGGAGCGGTCTCTCTACGCAGAATCACGACCCACTGTCGTGAACTGGGAGTGCGGGAGGCGACCTTCTTCGCCTTGTCTACGGAGAACTATCTGCGCCGCCCGCGTCGGGAGATCAGCTTCCTGATGAGGCTGCTGAAGACCTATCTCGTCAAGGAACGGGATATGCTGATGGACAACAACATCCGTCTTACCACCATCGGCGATATCAGCTCTTTTCCCGCAGATGTCCTGGAGACGCTTCATGAAACAGAGATCCTTACCTCCGAGAACGATGGGATGGTCATGCGGCTTGCTCTCAACTATGGTTCGCGCCAGGAGATCATCAACGCGGTCCGGGCGCTCTGCGCGGAGGTCAGGGATGGAAAAATAGACCCGGACAGGGTCGAGGAGATCAGCGAAGACGTGTTTGCCGCCTACCTGGCTGATCCGCAGATGAAGGATCCCGACCTGGTGATTCGAACGGCTGGAGAATACAGGCTCTCGAATTTTCTTCTCTGGCAGTCCTCCTATAGCGAGCTCTGGATCACAGATGAACTATGGCCTGATTTTGACGTTGAGCATCTCGATGAGGCGCTGGTAGCCTATGTCAATCGGGACAGAAAATACGGCGCCGTGTTGGATCCGGCTTCTGGTGAAGCCTCGGGGTCCAATGGAATCTGAACGCTGGTTGTCGCATGCAGGAGGCGCGGAGCTTGAACCATCACATCGCCTTGACTCGCGAGGCGAATCTTAGGGGACTTGTCCCCGGGGAGAAACGGCTTGGGAGCTAAGCAGATCCGCTACCTGGTCGGGACCATACTGGTGCTCCTGGTCGCTGGCGTACTGGCGCTTGACCATGTCTTCGACAGCAGAATTGCCGGCTCGGCGATCCTCGTGGGGATGGGGCTGGTGGGCTATCTCGAGTTCTCGAAGATGTCCTCTGGCCGGTACCTTCGTCTTTCCTCCTTCCCGGGTTTCCTCGCAACAGGCCTGTTTCTCGCCGCGGCCTGCTGGGATTGGAAAGCTCATGAAGAAGGCCGTCTTCTTCTCAGCAGCTTCGGGCTCTTCCCGGGTGAACACGAGACCCTGATTCTCGGGGTGTTTGGTCTGCTCTTCCTGTCTTTTGCGGCTGTTCTTTTTACAAAAGACTTCCTTGAGCGCGCAGGCGAGTTGGCCCAGGCCGTTCTGGGAGCCCTGCTTTTCGGTCTGCTTTTTTCTTTCGTGGCACGGATTTACTGCAGGGCCGACAGCGTAGTGACCGGGGCTATTTTTGTTTTCGGAATCAAGCTGACCGATATCGGAGGCTATGTCATCGGCTCGATACTGGGACGGACAAAGATCCTTAAGGTGAGTCCTGGGAAGAGCTTA
>CAJWMA010000153.1 GCA_913042995.1 uncultured bacterium
CACCTTGTCGCTGGGAGCGACAGCCGCCACGGGATTGCGCGCGGTCAGGGCGGAGCCGGCCGCCGACATCAGGAACACGCTCTTCGCGCTCTTTGATAGAAATCCGCGCCTGTCCATGGAACCCTGCATGCTGCCATCCTCCTGTTAGGTGTGATCAACCCAATATACTCAAGGCGGCGAGTTGAAGTCCAACTAGCTCTAGGATTCGCCGCCCGCGTGCTCGTCACCGGCGGCCTCTTCAACCTCCCGGCGGCCCCGCAGGATGCCGCGAACCCACCAGCTGAAGCAGAGCAGGCCAAGCACCGACAGGGCGATGGTCACGGTGACGAGCCACGGATCGCGCTCTCCCTTCAAACCCGCCGCCGCCTCCTGGGCGAGCCAGGAATAAGTCATCGCCGCAGGAGCCTGGCCAAGCAGGGTGGCAAAGAAAAAAGGCGCCGCCCGAACACGCCCTATCCCACAAAGATAGCTGACCCCGTCGAACGGCACGATGGGTACCAGGCGGGCGACGAAAACCGCGCTGGTGCCGTGGGTGCCGGCCAGTTGATCGATTCTCTCCTTCGTCTTTTCACTGACGAACCTCTCAACGACCTGCTCGCCGAAGAGCCGGCCGATCGAGAAGCAGACCATGGCGGCGACATTCGCCGACAGGATCGACAGCAGACCGCCAAGCAGCGGTCCGAAAAGGAAGCTGTTGGTAATCGTCACCAGCAGCGCCGGGATCGGGATGGGCGAGATGGCCTGCAGGACCATCAAGCCGGCCATGATGAGAGGAGCCCAGGCTCCCGTATCCCGCGCCCAGCGCTCGAGGCCGGCGAGATTTCCCGAGCTGAGCAACTCGAAAGCCCGGCTGACTCCCTCTCCGAAGGCGGCATTGAAAAAAAACAACGCGCCAAGCCCGGCGAGGGGAAGGAGGCACGCGGCCTGGAGAATTCGCACCTTCATGGCTGGTGATTTCACAGCGGCACTCAGGATGGGCCGAGCTTCATCTTGTGAAAACGCATCTCGCCAAGGTCGAAGACCAGCAGCTCACCGGTGAGCGGTTCGCCGATGCCGGAAATGACCTTGATGGCCTCCATCGCTCCCATGCAGCCCACCGCGCCCGAGACCGCCCCGAATACGGGGAACTCCCGCTTCCACCACTCGGGCTTCTCGGGATAGAGCTCGTGCAGATAGCGGGTCTCTCCGGGAAGGAAGGTCGTCAGTTGGGCCTCCATCTCGTACATGGCGCACTCCACCAGCGGCTTGCCCTGGCTCTTCGCTTCCCGATTCATCTGGAAGCGTTCCTCGAAAAGCGGCGCGCAATCGACCACCAGGTCGACGCTCCCGACCAGCGCCGCGGCATTGCCCTCGTTGATGTTTTCAGCCACGGCCTCAACCTCAAGGCGGGGATTGAGCTCTCGGAGCCGCCTCGCCGCCGACTCGACCCGCGACTTGCCGAGACCATCGTGGGTCATGAGCAGCTGGCGGTTCAGGTCGCTGGGCTTCACATCGCCGGCGTGCGCCAGCACCAGGCGTCCAACCCCGGCGGCGGCGAGCTCGTAGGCGACCACTCCCCCCAGGCCGCCGATGCGGGAGATCAGCACCGAGGCGCCCTTGAGCTTCTCCTGGCCCTCCTCGCCGAATTCAGGGACCCACATCTGCCACTCGTAGACAGCGCGCTCTTCGTCGGTGAGTGATTTGGGTTCGATCATTTTTCCGGGTCCGTTTACCTCGACCGGCTCAACCGCCGGCGATCGCCGACATGAAAACCAGCTCGTCTCCGTCGCCCAGCGGCCTCGGGGTCTCCCAGTCAATCTGCTCTTCGTTCACAAAGGCCAGCACCGTCGGCCTCAGGCGTCCGCTCTCATCGAGCAGATAACCGGTGAGCGGCTCACCATGCCTCGCCGCCGCGCCAGCGATCAACTCCTGGGCGCTCAGCCCGCCTCCAGGGTCGACCTCTTCCGCCGCGCAGCCGGCGGCCTGCTTGAGCTGTCCGCAATAGCGAATCTTCACCTTCATTCCTCGCCCTCCACCGGCAACTCCCTGACCTCGCCTCCTTCCATCACCAGCAGCATATCACAGAGAGACCGCGCCTCCTGCAGGCTGTGGGTGATATGAAGCGTCGTCACACCGGTTTCCTCCCTGACCTTGCTGAGCAAATCGACCAGCTCCGCCTTCGTATCATCGTCGAGCGCGCTGAGCGGCTCATCAAGACAGAGGATGCCGGGCTCAAAGGCCAGCGCCCTCCCAAGGGCTACCCGCTGTTTTTCACCTCCGCTGAGACCCTGGATCCTCCGCTGGAGAAGTTTGGCTATGCCAAGGAGCTCCGCCAGCTCCTTCACGCGCTCCGCGACAACTCCCTTCGGCCTGTTTCTCACCGCCAGCGAGAAACCGAGGTTTTCCTCAACCGTCATACTGGAAAAAAGCGCGCCGTCCTGCGGAACGAATCCGATCCCCCTCTCCGCCGGCGGCAGGCCGGTAACCTCCCGTGACATCAGGATGATGCTTCCGGAGTCAACATTACGCAGACCGCAAACCGCTTCGAGGATGGTGGTCTTACCACAACCGGTCTTGCCCATCAGCGCGCAGTAAGACCTCGTAGGGACTTCGAAGCTCACATTCTCGAGAGTGAACTCCCCTACCGACAGGTTGAGATTCTTGACTGATATCATGGTCTCAGATAACCCGCCCCATGGCCCTGTCACTGCCGAAGTGCCTGATCGCGTACAACACTCCGACCGCGCAGATCACCATGAGGATCGAAACCGCCACGGCGGCTTCCAGGTCCCCCGTGGTCAATTCAAGGTGCACCGTGGTCGGCAGAACCTCCGTCTTCATGCGAGTCGCCCCGGAAAAGACCAGGATCGGTCCGAACTCGCCCAGCGAGCGGGCCCAGGCAAGAGTCAGCGCGGTAATCAGCCCGTTGCGCGCCTCCGGCAGGGTGACCCGCCAGAAGGCCTGGAAGCGGCTGCAACCCAGCGTCAGGGCTACATCCTCCTGCCGCACCGAGATCTGGTCAAAGGTGGTCCGCATGGTGCGCACGGCGAAGGCGCAGGCGACCATGAACTGGGCGAGCACGACACTTGGAATCTGGTAGGTGATCCCCGTACCGAAGACCGCCTTGAACTGCTCCTCCACCCAGACGCCGGGAGCGGTACTAAAAAGAACGAGCAGGCTGAGCCCGACCACCAGCGGCGGCAGGACGATCGGAATGTCGAGTATGGCATCGACAAACCCCTTGCCGAAGAAGTTGAAGCGGGACATCAGGTAGCCGATCGGTACCGCGACCCAGACCGAGAGGATCGCCGCGACGGTACAGGACATCAGGCTCAGACGAATCGAATACTGGATCTCATCGGAAGAGAGGGCCTTGATAAAATCCCCCGGCGTGGTCCAGGTCAGGTCCGCCGCCAGCATCGCCAGGAGCATGATCACGTAGAAGGAACCAACCAGGATAAGGGCGACGAGAAAGCCGCTGTTGCCAAACCAGCGCGAGGTGCTCCCGCCCGGCGAACCGGCCTTCTCTACATCAGAGTCCCTGCTGGTAACCTCCGGATGACTCACTCGCTACCTTCCTTTCCCCCCGCATGCCAGCGAAAGCCCACCTTCTCGAAGCGCCCCTGGGAGGCGGGCGAAAGAATCTTATCGATAAAGCGCCGTGCAAGCTGAGAGCGTTTTGAGATGCGGCTGATGGCTATGGGCTGGCTGGCCAGGGCGGCGGGATGATCGATCTTCACAATGGCCACCTTGTCTTGAACCTTGGCGGTATTCGCGAGATAGACGATCACCGCATCGAGGCTCGTACCACCTGAAACGACGATCTGGTTGACGAGGAGATCGGCGGTTCCGGCCTTGGTTTCCACCTTGCTGTAGACCTTCTCATACAACCCTGACTTTTTCAGCAGGTTGACGGTCAGGCGCCCGAGGGCACTCTTGACGGGGTCGGCAACCCCGAGTCGTATCCCATCAGCGCCGAGGTCCTCGAGGCCGCGAACCTTGCGCGGATTGCCCTTCGGGACCAGGATGACCATATCCGTCTCGGAGACATCCTCGCTCGCGAGGTACCACTCGTTGACGTTGTCCATGTAGACCCGGTCACAGGCGAAATAAACATCGGGAAAACCCGGCTTCTCCCAGATCGTCTTCATCTGGGCAGTGAGAGATCCACAACCACCGTAGGTGGTGGTGACCGCCACGCCCTCACGCTCCTGGAACTCCTTGATGGTCTCCATGATCGCCAGCCGATTCACTCCGCCACTCCAGACAACCAACTCCGGCCTCTCTTCCCAGGGATCACCCTCGGGCGTTTTAAAGCCGAATTCCCTGAAGACCGGCAGGCCCTCGTCTTCAGAAGCGAGGAAGCGGGCGAAACGCAACGCCATAGAGGGGTTCCGGGATGAACTCACGACGCCAAGAGTAACGTTCACACGCTCCTTGTACAGCAGCGGATCCCGTACTTCTTCGAGCTCCGGGTACATTGCCACCGTCGAGTCCCAGACGATCGCCGCATCCACCGTTCCCAGCTTCACGTCATTGGCGAGATCGGTCACCTTCGGCTTCATCACCGTCACCTTCTTCTCAAGACGATCCCACTGTCCACTTTCCTTGAGAACCCTGCGAACACTGCGGCCCACCGCCGCCTGGTCCGGATTGCAGATCGCCACCTTGAGGCCAGCACCGAGCAAATCAGCAACACCGGAAATATTTTTCGGGTTCCCCTTCGGAACAGCTATGACCGGATGCATGTAAGCAACGGGCAGGCTCTCAGCAACAAGCCCTTTGTCTCTCGCCTTGAGAATGTAGGAGTCATCAGCAGCCAGGTACAGATCACCGCGTTTTTCCTTCCTGGCACTGTCGCCCTCGGCCTGCAGTTTTCCCAGGAGACTCCCTGAGCCATCGTAGTCCGCCTCGATGGTAACCTTGTACTGTTCGGCATAACGCTCTGCCAGTACCTCCAGCGGCCTGCGCATGTTCGCGGCACAGTACAGGTGCAACTCACCGATACTCTCTCCCTGGCTGCCGCCTCGTGTCATCAGGTAGATGATCGCGATCACCAGGAGGAAGGAACCAAGAAAAACTCTGCTGGTTTTCATGAAGTCATTTTCCTCTCAAATAGTTCCGGCCGCGCAAGAGGGCCGCTGGACGAACCAATATAGAACAGCCCGCCCCCCGGGTACAATACATGACCACCCCTTGATGTGGCACAGACGAAGGTAAACCGCTAATATGACCGCTGGGGAGAAATAGATTTCCGCCTCGACGAATTGACGGCGCTTCAAGAACTCGAATACAGATGGTGACCCCATGAAAACGCTGAGACTGCTGCTGCCAGTGATCGCTGCGGCAACCTGCCTCCTCTGCGCCACCATCCTGACGGCCTGCCCCTACTCCATCCGGGATTCAGCCTTTATCGGGCGGGGCTCCAGGGTTCCCTTCCGGCTGGTCTTCCTCTCGACCTCGACAATCCCTGGAAACGACAAGCTTGGCGAAGCGGTCAAGACCGCCTCCGCGGCCTGGCTGCGGGACTCTAACGTCGTCGCCCGGGTCGTAGAGCTTGATGGTCCTGAAAAAAACGAGGTGGGAACCGAGTTCCAGGAGCGCTACAGCGACGACTCTCTCCTGCCGGCGGCCATCCTGGTCTCGCCATCGGGCGACACCCTCGACCTCGGCCAGGTTGACATCTCCGAGAAACCGCTCGACGCCGTCATGGAGCGGATGGGGTCCATTGCGGAATCTCCCATCCGAAGGGGATTGCAGGAAA
Organism: uncultured bacterium; assembly: GCA_913042995.1. Classification (GTDB taxonomy): domain Bacteria; phylum Planctomycetota; class UBA8108; order UBA8108; family UBA8108; genus UBA8108. The sequence goes on from CAJWMA010000153.1 coordinate 5,744, forward strand.
AGCTCGTCAAGCACTGGTGCGTGATTCTCTTCATGCCCGGCACCGACGAGAAGCGCAACACCGCGGCCCTCGCCGACATCGAAGCCGCCGCAAAGGCGATCACAGGCAGAAAAACCGAGCTGAACAAATCGATCGATACGGCTCCGCTTATTCTCACCCTTGATCCGAAGAATCCGGAGGAAGAGATCGTTCTCTGGAGCCTGGGTCTTACCACCCCCGACGGCGAAGAGGAAAGACCCGCGCGCGCCCTCGCGCTCGCCGGCCGGGGAGAGACCCGCGGGCCGACCCTGGAGGGCGAGAATCTCGACAAGGAAAAAATGAGCGAGCTGCTCGAGATGCTCGGCAGGAGCTGCTCCTGCACGACCTCCCCGGTCTGGCTCATCGGCAAGGCGGTCCCGCTCACCTGGAGCCCGGAGATTCGCTCCATGGCGACCCTCCAGTTGGGCTTCGACCCTCTCGACCCGGAGGTTCTGCGCAGCATCAAGGGGGAAAAGAAGAAACCGAAGGAGCTGGCCGGCCTGGGCGGTTTCGAAGAATTCGAGCTTGGCTACAGCGAGGTGACCATCGACCCGGTCCCTGTAGAAGAGACACCCGGCGCCGCTCCCGAAGCGAAGAGCGTCTCTGAGATTGAAAATACCGGGGAGGAAAGCACGGCGCCCGGGCCTGATTTTATCCGGACCCTGGTGATCGCCCTGGGCGCCCTCCTGCTGGTTGTCCTGGCGACCGGCTCGGCGATCGCGCGCAAAGGCTCCGGAAATTGAACAAATGACAGCCGCCCTCTCGGTAGACCATCTCAGCAAATCATTTCCGGACGCGGCCGAGGAGGTCCATGCCGTCATCGACGTAACCCTGGAAATAGCCGACGGCGAATTCGTCGCCTTGCGAGGTCCCAGCGGCTGCGGCAAGTCGACCCTCCTCATGGCGGCCGGCGGGCTCCTCGAGCCCAGCGGCGGGTCGGTCAGCGTTTCGGGAACCGACCTCTACTCTCTGAGTCAGGATGGCAGGGCCCGCTTCCGGGCGGAAAATATCGGCTTCGTTTTTCAGCAATTTCATCTCATCCCCTACCTCGATGTCCGTGACAACATCCTCGCGGCCTCACTGGCGACCGGGGCCGGGGACGAGAAACGAGCCGAGGAGTTGCTGGGGCATTTCGGGCTCACTCACCGGGCGCGCCACGTGCCCGCGGCACTCAGCACCGGAGAGAAACAACGCGCCGCGATGGCCCGGGCGCTCTTTAACAGCCCGAAGCTCATCCTGGCGGATGAGCCGACCGGCAACCTCGACCGTGATAACGCCGAGAGCCTGCTCGAACAGCTCTCAGCCTTCGCCAGCGACGGCGGGTCTGTACTGCTGGTTACGCACGACGCGAGGGTCGAAGGGCACTCCGACCGAACGGTGGAGATCTCAGAAGGGCGCCTCGTCAGCTGAAGCCCAGCGGTTCCCGGAGATCACTTCGCCGAGATGTCGTAACAGAAGATATTGTCCTGGTCGCGCAGGAAGAGCTTGCCGCCTGCGACCACCGGATGCGTCCAGCAGGGCTTTTCATCATCCTCACGGATGTTGCCAGTCTTGAAGCGCTCGTACTCCTTGAAAACAAACGAACTCACGAGTTCATAGCCGGCGGGGCTGATCTTCGCTATTCCCATCTTGCCATCTTCGGTCAGGCAGTAGAACAGGTCCTCGGCCCAGACGATCGAGCACTTCCCGAGACCTATTTCCTTCCAGACAACCTTGCCGGTCTTGAAGTCCATGCAGACAAATGTGTGACTGCGTTTCGAATTGCCACCGGAGTGTCCGTAGATCTTCCCATCGAGATAAATGACTCCGCCATGATGATTCTGCAGGTCCTTGTTGTAATAAACCTCCCTGGCAACCCCGGTGGTAGCTGGAGCAACCGTATACTTCCACCCGGCGCTTGAAGCCGCAATAATCGGCTCCGTCGCTGCCTCGAGTTGCAAATCGAGAAAGACGTCGCTGGAACCACTGTTATTGTTAACCCGAACGGCAATCAGGTTTGCCCCTTGCTTGAGTATCCCAGAGGCGACCTCAACCATACGATTCCAATACTCCGGCTCGTGATCCCCCTGTTCCCTGTCAACCCGATGGCCGTTGATCCAAACCACCGCCGAATTATCAGATGCCACCAGCAACTTGATCCTGGCCTTGGAATCAATCACCTTCCGATTAACCGTAAACTTCCTGCGAAAGAGCAAAGACTGGCCCTTCTCGCTGATGGTGAAGCCGTTTTTTTCAGCGATAGCGGGCTCTCCATAGCCCAGCGGAGCCTTTCCGGCGACCCACCTGGTGTCATCAAAATCAGGCTTGAGCCATTTATTTCCCAATATGTTGGAAGAGCCTGAACCGGAAAGATCCAGCAACGCACAACCTGCGCCGTAGTCACTGGTCAGAAATACGCTGTTTTCGACGACCACCGGGGTGGCGACATTGCAGACACCGTTGTTGGCCTTGGTATACCGCCAGATACTGCTACCATCAGCGAGGGATACGCCTACCGCGGAGCTGTGATTAAAATGGATGATCTGCCTCTTACCCGCAATCGTGGTGGCGACAGCTGAGGCATAGCCTGCCTTGTCATCCAGTTCCTTCGAAGTCCAGACGGTTTTACCAGTCTTTCGATCAAGAGCGACCACGGATGAACCTGCGCCCCCGGGGCTGCAGATCAAAAGGTCGCCCTCGATAAGAACGGATTCCGAAAGCCCCCAGTTGATATTCTTCGCCTCAAAACGATCAAGAATGCTGAACTTCCAAACCTCGGCGCCATCGGCCACTTTGTAGCAGCCAAGCCAACCGCTGGTACCAAGCGTGTAGACTAAATCACCCACCACCGTAGGAGTACCGCGCGGGCCACTGCCCCGGGCATTCAGAAACTTGTCCCCGACCTTGACGCTCCATAGAAGCTTACCCGTGGCGAGGTCGAAGGCGTGCAGATTCTCGTCGGATCCGACACTCCC
>CAJWMA010000154.1 GCA_913042995.1 uncultured bacterium
CGAGGGGATGCCGGCCGCCGAAGAGATCCGGCAGGCCTTTGAAGCTGTTCGCGGTCTCGAGCCCGCCGGCATCGCCGCCACCGACCTGCAGGACTGCCTGCTGCTCCAGCTCGGCCGCGATGGACAGGACTACCATATCGAAGAGGCCATCATCCGCAACCATCTCCAGGACCTCAGCCAGAACAAGCTGCCTCGGCTGGCGCGAAAGCTGGGCTGCCCGGTGGAGGACGTCAAGGAGGCCGCCCGGATCATCAGCTCACTCGATCCGATGCCGGGACGGCGCATGCAGGCGGAAGAGACCGTGTATATCCGGCCTGACGTGCTGGTGGAAGAGGTCGACGGCGACCTGGAGATCAGCGTGCTCGATTATTCCCTCCCCCAGCTCGAGATCAGCCGCTCCTGCCGCACCGCGCTCAGAAACGCCGAAGGCGACAGGCAGGCCAGCTCCTTCCTGCGCAAGAAGATCGAGTCGGCCAAGTGGCTCATCCAGGCGCTCGAACAGCGACAGAGAACCATCAAGGATATCGCCGTTGCCATCGTCGAGTTCCAGAAGGACTTCATGCTCAAGGGCCCCGAGAACCTCAAAGCCCTGAAGATGCAAACGATCGCTGACACCGTGGGCGTCCATCTCTCCACCATCAGCCGCGCGATCAAGGGCAAATACATCGAGACCCCCTCGGGGATCTACGAGCTGCGCTACTTCTTCACCGGCGGCGTCGATAACGCCGACGGCGAGATCGAATCGAGACGCAACGTCTGCCGCAGAATCGGCGAGCTGGTCGAAGGAGAAAACAAGAAGAAGCCCCACAGCGACACCGCGCTCACGCGGCTCCTCCAGGAGGAGGGACTCCGCATCGCCCGCCGAACGGTAACCAAGTACCGTGAGCAGGCTGATATCCCGGCCTCGAGATTGCGCCGCCTGTATTGAAGCTCCTCCGGAGAGCGTCTGCGGGTGGGCCGATAGTAGAGGTGGGACCAGTTGTGGACAGGACCAGTTGGACCATGCCTGTTGGGTTCGGTTCAGGCTTGCGCGAAGATTGTGTGTTGGAATGAAGTGAGGCGGGACTCTCCGGAGGTTGCATAACGTCCCGGGCAAAGAGCCCGGGATCCTGCCGTTTCAAATGCAATCCCCTGGCCAAAACCCTCCTCACCGGCATTTTTCCCCTATTCGCTCCCGGCAAACGGCTTTAGACACCGGCGTCGGGTCGCCGCAAGGCCTCCAGGACGTCCGTATGCGGACAGCGGCGCCCGTAAACGTACTTTTTCGCCTCCCATGAAAGCGGTCGGGAAGACAGCGGGATAATTCGATATAATCCAGCATCATGCGCCTCCATAAATACATCGCGGCCTGCGGCTATACTTCCCGGAGAAGAGCTGAGCTTCTTATCCAGGCTGGCAGGGTACTGGTCAACGGAAAGTCCCTCATGAGCCTCGGAACCACGGTCAAGCAGGGCGATGTGGTCACGGTCAACGACGAGGTGCTCAGTATTCCCGAACCGAAAACCATTCTTTTCAACAAGCCGCCCGGGATCATCACCAGCACCCACGATACTCACGAACGCCTCACCGTGATGGACTACCTGCCGCCCGCCCTGCTCAAGGTCGGGATCCTGCCGATCGGCCGCCTCGACCGGGAGACCGAGGGACTCCTGCTGATGACCAACATCGGTGAATTAAACCACCGAGTCACTCATCCCAGCTACGAGATCGAGAAAGAGTATGTCGCCCTCGTCAACGGCAAGCCCGCAAAAAACGCGCTCGACAAGCTCGCCGCCGGGGTACAGATCGAAAATCACAAGACGGCGCCGGCGAAGGTTCTCCAGACCGTCCCGGATGGAAACAACACCCAGGTCGTCCTGGTCATCCACGAGGGCAAGAAACGCCAGGTCCGCCGGATGTTCGAGGCGGTCGGGTACAAGGTCCTCAGGCTGGCAAGAACCAGGGTCGGCAATATCAAGCTCAAGGGCCTGGAGCCCTGCGGCTGGAGAGATGCGAGCCTCGATGAGCTGCGCGGCCTTGGAATCGACTACGACGACATCCTCAAGAAGCACTCGAGCTTCAAGTAACCCGGCAAGCGGATGCCGGACCAGCCCTCACTGATCAAAAATCATCGAGGCCGCTATCAAGGCCGGCATCGTCCGCCCCCCCATCGTCGGATCCGGAATCTCCGTCCTTCAGATGCTTGATCTCGGAGTTGAGCTCGTTCATGAGACCGGAATCGACAACGATCTTCTTGTCTTCGATGGTGCTCTTGAGGGTATTGAGCATGCCCAGGGCCTTCACAGCATCGGTTAGCGATGCGTGTCGAGCATCGGTCAGCCGCTGGCGAATGAGACGGCGGTGGTCCTCGCGCATCCCGGTGGGCGCCGCGGGCGCGCTTCCTGGAGTTCCACCGGCAGTTCCAGCGGCCGGCGCTCCGGCAGCGGGCGTTCCGGCTCCCCCGGCAGCGGTTCCGGCTGGCGTACCAGCGGTTCCCGCGGGCGCCGCGACCGCGGGGGCTCCATCTTCTCCCGGTTTATCCGGACCGGAGTGAGTAGCAAACATGATGACCAGGGCGACCACGATTCCGAGAAAGATGACCCCGAAGGCCACGCCAAGCCAGAGAACGTTGGGATCAACCCGGCGCTGACGGGCCTCATCCGCAAAGGATGGCTTGCGAACCTTTCCACCCCTGCCGCCTCCCGCGGCGGGAGCTCCGGCCATCGGAACCGGCATCCCGGTTCTCTTTTGAACGGCCTCGTAGACGAACTTGACCTCCTGCTTACCCATGAGGTTGTACTTCGAAAAGACCGAACCGATCGAGGGTCGGCGTCCGGTCTCCTGCTCTCGCTTATTGGCGATCGCAAGACACTTCTTGGCCTGATCTTCGGAAACTCTTCCGTTGGCGATAGCAATCTTGCAGAAGAGAAGATCCTGTTTTTGACTCATAGCTTCGTTACCTGTATTCAGCCACGGATAAAAGGAACTTACGAACCTCCGGGATCCGAGGCAAAGTCATGCCTACTCAACATCAGGGGAAAATCCGCCGCCGCTGCCGGCTCAAGGCGGTCCTATACAACAGACCGAAAGAAGCCTGTTTGTATACTGTGCAACCCTCTGGAAGCTGCAGGCTGTTTCACTCGTTAGATTAAAACACCGAAGAGTATGCCATCATAGGGCTTAGGGTAATAACTGTCAACCCGGGCACTGAATCTGAACCTTACCCTAACCTCTCCCCCTCAACCCTGATGACCTCTCCCCGTAAAGACGCTAAGATAATAGCCTTCAACATTCTATGACTACCAACGACGACAAGATTTTTAACATCGTCATCGGTACGGCCGGGCATATAGACCATGGAAAAAGCAGCATGGTCCAGCGTCTGACCGGCATCGATCCCGACCGGCTTCCTGAAGAAAAGAGCCGGGGACTGACGATTGACCTGGGTTTCGCGCCCCTGACGCTGAAAAACGGCCTGAGGGTGGGCATCGTCGATGTCCCCGGACACGAACGGCTGATCAAGAACATGGTCGCTGGCGCCACGGGAATCGACCTGGTGCTCCTCGTGATCGCCGCCGACGATGGCGTCATGCCGCAGACTCGCGAGCACCTGACCATCATGCAGATCCTCGGGCTCAGCCACGGCATGGTCGTCATCACCAAGATCGATGCCGTTGAGGAGGAGTTCCTCGAGCTGGTTGAGGAGGACGTGCGAGAGACCCTCCAAGGCACCTTCCTTGAGAACTCGGAGCTCGTCAAGGTTTCCTCGATCACGGGAGAAGGTTTCGAAGATCTCGAGAAGAGTCTGAACACCCTGGTGGAAAAGGTCCGCCCCAGGGAGGCCGGAGGGATCTTCCGCATGCCCGTACAGCGGGTCTTCTCTCCCAAGGGCTTCGGCACGGTCGTCACGGGCATCCCGGTGAGCGGAACCACCCAGCTTGGAGACACCCTCGAGATCGTCCCGCTTGGCGAAAAGGGCCGGATCCGGGGCATCCAGGCCTACAAGGAGCAAGCCGAGACGGCCCGCGCCGGGCATTCCGCCGCGATCAATCTCTCCGACATCGATTACCGCCAGGTACACCGGGGCATGGTCCTCACCCAGCCCGGCTATTTCACCGGCTCGACCATGTTCGAGGCGCGCTTCCACTACCTGCCCGACAATCACCGGATCCTCAAGCACCAGACCACCATCCGCCTGCACGTGGGAACGGCCGAACAGCTCGGCAAGATCTACCTCCTTGACTCCAAGAGGCTCGATCCCGGCCAGGAGAGCTATGTCCAGTTCCGCTTCGAGGAGCCCGTGGTCGCCGCGCCGGGAGACCGCTACGTGCTGCGCCTCCACTCCCCCATGGAGACGATCGGCGGCGGCGAGATCATCGACAGCTCAAAGTACCGCCTGAAGACCGGCAAGGACTTTGTCATCGACACCCTGCGCAGCAAAAACGATGCCCTCGCCGATTCACGCGGCTTCCTCCTGCACCAGCTCGACAAGGCCGGCCTCAACGCGGTCAACGAGGCGGATCTCGCCCGCCAGGCGGGACTGAAAAAGGAAGATGCGCTCGAGCTGATCGAGTCCCTCATCGAGGAAGGCCTCGCCCGCAGGACCAGCCGCGGCGGCCAGCTCATCAGCGGGTCGCAGCTGAGCGAGGGCCGGGAGGCGGCGGCGAAGGCCGCCTCCGCCTACTTCGAGCAGAACCCCCGCCGGCGCCTGATGGAGAAGGCCGTCCTGCGCCAGAAAATCGGCTGTAGCGATGTCTTCCTGCAGGAGCTGATCTCCCTGATGCAGGATGCCGGCGAGGTGGAAAACGCGAAGACCGGGCACCTGAAATGGCGCGACCTCGGCCCCAGCCTCAGCGCCGAGGAGGAGAAGGACCTCGCGGAGATCACCGCCGCCTGCCTCAAGGGAGGCCCGACCCCGCCTTCACCGGGCGCCCTGGCCTCCGAGCTCGGCTGGGACCCCGCCAGGACCACCGATCTCTTTGATCTTCTCGATGAAGAAGGCGTCCTGCAGAAGATCGCCGACGGCATCTATTTTCATCGTGATGCGATTGAAGACATCCGGAGGATCATGAGAACGTACCTCGAAGAAAACGAGCAGATTACCGCCGGGGGCGCGAAGGACCTGATCGGCTCAACGCGGAAATACAGCATTCCCCTGCTCGAGCAGCTCGACCGTGAAGGCTTCACCGTTCGAAAAGGCGATTACAGGGTTCTGAACACCGAAGACTGAGCAGGAAGCGAGAAAGACCGTGACATCCCTCAACAGCAAGCCCGGTCTCTTCCCGGCCATCTTCCTCGGAGCCCTGCTCGCCAGCCTCTCTCCGCTCACAGGGCCCAGGGCCGATGACTGGCCCCACTGGCTCGGACCAAAACGCGACGGCGCCTCCGCGGAGAAGGGCTGGCTTAAAAAATGGCCGGCGGCCGGTCCGCCGCGGCTCTGGGAGCAGAACATCGGCGGCGGCTACAGCTCGATCATCATCTCCGGGGGGCGGCTGATCCTCTTTCACCGGATCGAGGACACCCTCCACATCGACTCCCTCGATGCCGCCACCGGAAAACGTCAGTGGCGCTTCAGCTATCCCACCGACTACGAGGATCTCTACGGCTACGATTCCGGCCCGCGCTGCGCCCCCGCGGTCTACCAGGGGAGCGTCTACACGCTCGGCCCCAAGGGGGTGCTCCACTGCCTCGATCTCGGTACCGGGAAGAAACGATGGGCGGTCGACATCAGGACACGCTATTCCATCGGGCCGAACTTCTTCGGCACGGGCGCAACGCCACTGGTAACCGACGGCAAGGTCTTCTGCAATCTCGGCGGCATCCAGTTCCTCACGGGGGACAGGAAACCCGATGGCATGGCCTTCGCCTTTGACGCGAAGACAGGCAAGGAGCTCTGGAAGACCGTCAGCGACGGCGGCTCCTACGCCTCGCCCAGCCTCGCCGAGATCGACGGAGCGCGCCAGCTGTTCATCTTCCACCGCGGCGGCCTCTCCTGCTACGACCCCGCCACCGGCAAGGAGCGCTGGAAGTTTCCCTGGCACGCCCGTTTCCGCGACTCGGTCAACGGCGCCACGCCGCTGGTGGTCGGCGACAAGGTCTTCTTCTCGGCCACCTACGGCATCGGCAGCGTCTGCCTGCAGGTCAAGAAAGACTCCTACAAGACGCTGTGGAAGGACGACATCTCCAAGCGCGGCAGGATTCTCGACATCCACTGGACGCCGCCGAACTATCTCGACGGCCATCTCTACGCCTTCAGCGGCCGCAACCCGCCCGATGCGATGTTCAAATGCGTCGAGCTCGCCACCGGCAAGGTCAAGTGGGAGTGGCGCAGCTACTTCTACCGCGGCTCGATGATCTACTCCGATGGGCACTTCATCGCCATGGGAGAGTTCGGCGACCTGGCGCTCCTGCAGCTCTCGCCGGCGGGGCACAAGGAACTTACCCGCGTACCGAGAGTCCTCTCCTCGCCCGCGTGGACCGTCCCCACCCTCAGCGGCGGGCTCCTCTACCTGCGCGACACGAAGAAGCTGATCTGCATGGATCTGCGGGTGAAGAAAAAATAACGGCGGCGCCCCCTCGATGGAGGCCACCGCCGCTGAAATTCTCGCAAGCCCTCAGGGCAGCTCGCGGACGACGACGTTCCTGATGTCGACCTCGCTGCCCGGGTGATGCTGCTGGAAGGCGAAGTGGCCCTCCTTGAAGTGCTTCTTGTTGTAGCCGAAGCGGCCGCGCACGGTGACGCGTCCGTTGACCTTCAGCACGATGAAGTTATCCATAGCGATGATCTCCTGCGTGCCCCACTCACCGGTCGGGATCAGCTGCTCGAAGACCTTGACGTAGGAATAGAGGCTGCCGGTTCGCACCGGGTCGCCGTGGTTGCTGTTGACCTGCGCCTCCATACCATCGGGCCAGCGCGGCTGGCGCTTGGGGTCCTTGGCGATCTGGGCGCGGAAATACATGCCGCTGTTGGAGTTGTTACCGACCTTGATCTCGGCCTTGTAGTGGAAGTTCTTGTAGCGCTTGGGGCTGAAGAGGTGGCCCTGCTTGCCGCGGCCGGTGAGAACGCCGTCCTTCACCGCCCACTCTGCATCGTGAATCGCCTTCCAGCCGCTGAGGGTCTTGCCATCCAGCAAGGAGGTGAACTCCACCGGACCCTTCTTCAGGCCGGGGCGTTCATCGGCTTCGTAGCCGGGGATCCCCAGGGCGTAGAGCACGCCGCCCTCGATGTGCTGCTGGTAGACCGGGTTGTTCCAGACGTCGTCACGGTGGCCGAGCGAGGTGTAGAAGACCTTGCCCTTACCGAAGGCGCGGCACCAGGCGACGGCGTAATCGCCATCCTTGCGCTTGCCCTTACCCTTCACGGACTTGGGGTTCATGCTGAGGATGACGTGGATGCGGTCGCGGTTGTAGTTCCTGAACTGGTAGATCTCGTCCTTGATCGTCCACTGGGTGTCGAGGTGGAGCGCCGAGGGGTGGCTCGGATCCTCGACGTCGATGGTGACATCCTCGTGCCAGGGATGGCCGTCGAAGCTGCCGCCGATCATGTCCCAGTACGGCTCCCAGTCCTTGTAGGTGTCGGTGGCGCTGTGGAAGCCGGCGAAGGCGTGGCCTTCCTTGACCCACTTGATGAAATAGTCGCGGTTGGCCTCGCTGAGGCGGAACTGCTTCTTGTCGCCGGTGGTGTAGAAGGCGACGCCGTCGTACTTCTTCAGCCCCTCGGGGTTGATCTGGTCGGTGTCGTTGGTGGCGGTGACCTCGAAGTAGCCCGAGTCCAGGCCGACCTGGGTCAGCACCTTGTGAGCGGTGGGGATCGAACCATGACGAAAACCGGCGGAGTGCGTGACGAAGAGAATCTTCTTCGGCTGGATCTCCTCGATCCGGATGTCCTTGAAGGAGATCTCCATGGCGCCGCCGCCGTGAAGCTGCAGGGCGATCAGCCCGGAGCGGTCGATCTTGGCGTCCTTCTCGGTGTAGCGCGTGGTGACGAGGCCGTTGAGGCTCAGGGTGATGTCGTTGCCGATCGCCCGGATCTCGTAGCTGTTCCAGCGCTTGCCGTCGAGGTTCAGGAAGCGCTTGAAGAGCTTCGCCCAGTCGTTCTTCGCCGCATGAAGCATGCCGCGGCGCTTCTCATCGTAGAGGCTGCCGTGGTAGCCCTTGCCGATGTCGGCCTGGTAGCCTGAGATAACGTAATCCTCGGGCTTGCCGACCTGCTTGCTGCGGAACTGGATGCCGCTGTTACCCTTGCCGTTGAAGCGGAACTTCAGCTTCAGGATATAGTTCGCGTAGGACTTCTCGCTGACGAGGAAGGTGTTGCCGCGAATGCCCTTGGGGGCGGTCGAGCCGACAATGGCTCCGTCCTTCACCGACCAGAGGTCGGCCTTGCCCTTCCAGCCGTCGAGGGTCTTCCCATCGAAGAGGCTGACCTCGGCCGCCCGGGCCGAAACACAGAACAGCGAAACAAGAACTACCGCCAGAAGTGAAAAAAGTCTCATCGACCTCATGTCTTTAACATCTCCGCATGGGTAAACACGTGTTGTGAAAAAATTGAAGGCCGTTCAGGGTATTCAAACCGGGCCCGCCGACAAAACAAAAAACACTGGCTTAGCTGGACCTGGGGCCCTATTCGGAGATGGCGAAATCGACCGAGAACGTGATGTCTCCGGCCTTGCCCTCTTTGCCGTCGGGCGCGCCCTCCTCGCCGGGGTAGCTCA
>CAJWMA010000155.1 GCA_913042995.1 uncultured bacterium
TTTTCACCGGCGGCGGCCAGGCCAGAATGGGAGGCCAGCTCATCGTCGCTGAGCGCCCGCTCCCAGATCGCCACCTCGTCGATCGTTCCGGTGAAGGGCTCTCGGCGTCCGCTCATGTTTCCAATATAGGCCGTCGCGGAACCGCCAGAACTGATGGTCTCTCCAGGGCTCAAGTCGGTGGAAAACACTCTCCGGCCATCTACATAGATGCTCTTCCTGCCATTGACCGACTGGTAACTTGCGGCGATGTGATGAAAGGCCCCATCCCTCAATGAAGACAGGGTCGGGCGGCCCTCCAGTCCATCCAGAGGCATGTCGAGCTCGCTGTAGGCGCCATCTACATTGATCCCAAAGGACAGAACAGGCTGCAGGGATGGGGCGATAACCACATCCCTGGTCGCGGCGTTGTCATCATTCTGGAAGCTCAGAAGGATCCGCCTTCTGCCGTCTTCCTTTCGAAAAATCGTTTCATAGTCGCCGGCCGCGCCATTCCAGCCGGGAGCGATGAGGGCTTCAATGGTCAGCCCGGTAGAAAATGAAAAGCTGTTGCCAACACCACTGCCGACGTTGACCAGAGCGTTCGCCGTATTGTTGAAGCTGATGGCTCCAGGGCCGACAAGGCCGGCCGTCCTGCTGGCGCCGGAGCCAAGGTCTCCATCGTTCGAGCCGGCTGAATCACCAGCCTCATCTCCGGCACCATCGAAATTCCAATAGGAGACCAGGCCCTGGGTGGCCCCTCCTCCCTGGACTCCTCCGTCTTCAGCCTGGAAGTTCACGGCTCCCGGGGTTCCTCCAGTCCGATCACTGATCCCCCAGCTCCCGGTCCTCGAACTTCGCCAGTTCGGGTTCAGCTTGCTCAAAGTGACCCCGGAGCCATCGGCGGCAACCGGCCAGCCATCACCGGAGCTGTAGCTGACTCTGTCCATGAGCCGCGCATTGTGATCCCGAAGCTCGAGGTTTTCTCCGGAATTGTCAAGCCGACCCACAATGGGACCGTAGACACCGACAGCCCCCAGCTCCGCCTCAACCGCCGCCGGATTGACAGCGATGACAACATACCCCCCACCCGGAACGATTGTAGCTTCAGGAAACTGGTAGAACACCGCGTCGGAGAGGTACCAATTGGAGATGTCGACATCCACCGCCATCTGGTTATGAAGCTCAACCCATTCGAGCTCAGCCTCCCGGGTCGCTGGATGGTAATGAATCTCATTGAAAACAACAACGCTGTCAGCTTCGCAGGGAATTGCCGCGAAGAAACAACAGGCGAGAGCCACGCCCGCCAGGAAGCCCCTGGCATAGTTATGGTTGATGCTTTTCATTTCATGAAATCCCGCGACAAGTAAAACCGAGAGGACCTCGCGGCCCTGCACGGCCAGGGAGGCAACTTATTTACCGTTATTTGCGACCCTCTGGAACCTATAATACACCCCTCAAACTGGGTCAAACAGAGTTAATGGATACCGGAGGTATGGGTCTATGTTGCGCGAAAGTTTCAAACTGAGATCGATCAGCTTATTTACAGTCCTGTTGATGACCACCACGTGGATCTTCCCCCAGGCTTTCGAGGAGACCTTCGATACACAGGGCGGAGCAGACGAGCTTGTTTCGGTCCACATGGGCAATTGGGACATCGTAAATGGAACCCTCCAGGGCTCCAGCGCGGGAGGAGAAACCTGGGCCTGGCTGGGAAACCCGGCGATCGATTTCGCGCCGACCTTCGAGGCCAGCTTCGATATGGAGTTCATCAACATACCGGGTGATGGCGTTGGCCGACACGGGGGTATCATGTTTTGCGCAACCGCCCCAACCCAACGCTACGACCCCGGCACCAGCGGCTACGAACTCGACTGGATCGACCGACAAAGCGACCACGGCCTCAGGTTGATCCGGGTAGACAATGGTCGACACGTGATGGTGGCTACAGGCGGCAGCGCCCTGATCGATCCGCCAACAGAGTGGCGAATTGTCGTCACACCGGAAACCATCGAGGTGTGGGGAGATGATGAGCTTCTCATCAACGCCAACGACAACCTCCATCGCGGGGGACACTTCGGGTTCTGGGCCTGGTCGAACAATGAGCTGGTTTCCTACGACAACTTTTATCTCGAATCCCCAGACACTAACGTCTGCTTCTCGAGAGACCCCGCGACTGGCGGAGCCCCGCTGGAAGTTAACTTTGACGCGACCTGCACCACCTCAGATGTCGGCATCGAATCCTTCGAATGGGATTTCGGTGATGGGCAGAGCGCCGAGGGCGAACAGGTCACCCATGTCTACGAAATCCCTGACAATTACGTTGTGACCCTGACGGCCACCGACACCAACGGAGAAACCTATTTTTCCGAAAACACGGTTACCGTTTTCGACGTCATGAACAGCTACGAGGAAGATTTTGACCAGGATGATGGGCCCGTAGATGACTGGACAATCTATTCCGGCAACTGGCAGATCCTCGATGGAGCCCTGAACGGAACGAGCGCCGGCGAGATCTGGTCCTGGGCTGGAAGTCCACCGATACAATTCCCCTCCACCTACGACCTGTTCTTCGACATGGTGTTTCTCAACCAGCCAGCGGACGGAGTCGGACGGCACGCGGGCATCATGTTCTGCGCGTCAGATCCCACCTGCCGCGGCTGCGGGAACAACGGCTACGAGCTCGACTGGATCGACAGGCCGAATGACCATGGCCTGCGCCTGATCCGGGTCGACAGCGGCGCCCACACCTTCATAGGCGCCGGCGCCAGCGACCTGCCTGAGCCGCCCACCGAATGGCAAATATCCATCGACGATGAGTTCATCCAGGTCTGGGGCGATGGAGAGCTCCTGATCGAGGTCCAGGACTCGACCCACAGGGGCGGGCATATCGGCTGCTGGGCCTACCTGAACAACCAGTCGGTAAGCTACGACAACTTCCTGCTCGAATCTGACGGTATCGAGAACTGCACCAACGATCGCGACGATGACGGCGATGGCGATGTCGACTGTGACGACGAGGACTGCATCGACCGGGAAATCTGTACCCCCTCCGAGATCTGCGATAACGGAATCGATGATGACCGAGATGGAGCCGCCGACTGCGATGACTCCGACTGCTCTGAAACAGATATCTGCGCCGCGCCCGCAGGCCCTCGCCTTGTCCGCGGCGATGCCAATTCCGATGGCAGCATCAACCTTACCGATGGCGTCATTCCGCTGCTCTACCTCTTCAGCGGCGGCTCCGAGCCGGCCTGCATGGATTCGGCGGACACCAACGATACAGGAGCTATCGAGATCACCGATGCGATCATCGTGTTCGGATGGCTGTTCAGCGGAGGTAACGTCCCAGCCCCCCCCTCGCCCACCTCGGCGGGCTACCTGGGGACGGACTGCGGAGAAGACCTCACCGCCGATGACCTCGGCTGCGCCAGCGAGGCTGTGCTCTGCGAATAGGATCCGATCTCCCGGGAAATCGGAGGCGTCCCGCAACAGGGTAGATCTATGCGGGACCCTCCTGCTCCAGGCCGGCACTGCCAGCCCGCGCATGGGTCAGAAAGAACCGCTGGAGCTACCCACATCCCGTATAGGCACCGCAGCCCAGGTCGCCCGAACCGCCGGGCGCATCGGGGTCCGGCCCACAGCCCGAGCCTTCCCCGGGCGGCCCCGGAGGCGCGAGAGCCTCCCCCTCCCCGAACAGCCAGGAAAGCAGGTAGATCCCATCGGTAAGATTGACCCGGGCATCATTGTTCACATCGGCCGTCTCCAGGCAGCTGGGAGAATCGGCGCCCTGGAAGAGAAAATTCAGGATCTGTACCGCGTCAGAAATGTCCGCTCGCCCGTTGGCATCCGCATCTCCTCGCGAGAAATCTTTGAGGTCCCGCGCGTCTGAAACAACAAGGCGAAAGCTGCCCGCAGAGACACGGTCCTCGGCAGCGACACCGATCGTATAGGTTCCAGGGCCGAGATGGACATTCAGGCAGGCCCCGAATTCAGGATCTGAGCAATTACTGTTCAAGGACACCAGGTCACAGAAATCATTGTAGAACGAAAGGCTTGGATTGAAATCGGCGGAAACCACCGAGAGACTTCCCTCGAACTCTTTCCCGACAACCAACGAAAAAACCTCCAGGGCGTGGTCGAAGGGCTGCACACGACAGCCGCTCGAACCAAGAAGCCCATCGTGAGCCTCCCCGGGATTCAGCTCTATCGCTTCGCAATCCACGCAGAAGTTGCTGATTCCGCTGACGCAGTCGGTGGTAAGTGAAATGCTGCCGCTCTGCCCGGCGCCGAAGCTGCTGGCTCCGACAAAATAAGTTCCAGCCGGGAGTGCCCTGCTGATCATCGAATTCAGCCCATCTCCACCATCGTCATCCTGGGCAACCAGCTCGCAATTCTCATCGTAAAGCTCGAGAAAGGTGTCAAAGGATCCTGAGAGATTGATCACGACATCGCCTCCGGCTACAACCAGGCTGTAGAGATCAAGGTTCTGGCCTGAAATTCTATTACACCCCGACAACGGAAAGTTTCCATCCATGGGCTTGCCGCAGATCAGCTCGCCCGCCCAGCATTCCGCGCAGGTTCCATCGTCGCTATCGCAGGCATCTCCAAGCCCATCGCCATCGAGATCCTCCTGGAACCCGTTTGGCACAGCCACGCAGTTGTCTTCCTCATCCGGAACCCCATCGCCATCCAGGTCCTGCTCAATGACATTCGGGCCAGAGCAGGCATCTCCAACGCCGTCCCCATCTGCATCCAGCTGCTTCGGGTTCGGAAATGCCGGGCAATTGTCTTCCTCATCAAAAACCCCATCTCCATCGCCATCTCCCGGATCGGGAACCTCCCGGGAAGTGAAGAGAAGGGTGAAATCTCCTGCGCTGCTGCTGAATCCATGGACCAGGACAAGATAGTCGACCCCCTCCGTCGAGACCCATTCGACCATGCTCTGCAGGCCGCAAAAATCATCGTTGCTGTCGACACAGATGAGCTCCCCGCAATCCCCCTCAAAAAGGCTGAGGCGTGTATCGTAGGTGCTTGCGCACGTCTCGGCACGCAGGCTCCTCCCATCTCCGGCAAGCCGGAACCAGACCCCGGGCGCGTTGCTTTCGCCGCACCCGGTCGTCTCGGGATCCCGGGTCGCGCCCTCGGCAGTACTTCCCGCCACCGTAGCCACGAGCCCATCGCCAAGCTGAACCAGCTCCGCTTCGATGCAGACATCGTTCAGAGGCTGGGAGAACAAGCCCGGCGACACCATCCACAGAACCAGGCCGGCTATACCGACAGGAATACGAAGCTCCAACCCTCTCAACATAACTGCCCCTCCGGTCCCCATAAAAACTGTACCTGCCGCCAATTATTAAGGCGGGATTTCAGTTTCGCACCACTTGTTTGAAAACTTCCCGTCGCGGGGAAAGGCTCTCAAACCTAGTTCTCGTCCACTTCCTGTTCACACCAGCAGGGAAGCGCCTGGAGGGGAATGTTCGGCCCGCTGTACTGGACACTCAGAGCTTCGCCGCCGCTGCTCTCGAAATAGAGCACGTTGACCTTTCGCCATCCCTTGCGGAGCTTGATCTTGCCTGTCTTCTTCACCGGCGGATGGATCCCGTTGTTATTGACCACCAGCTTCTTGTCGACATACAGGGCGCTGCCGTCATCGCTGGTAGTCTCAAAGGTATAAACACCAGCCTCCTTGACATCGAGATAGCCCTCAAAGAGCAGCACGTAGCTGTCCGGCCGGTTGGCTACACCCAGGGTGAAATCCTCCGAGATGCCTGTCTTCACGGGAGACCTGAGGCTGCTGATCCTGGGCAAGGTAGCTAACGGATTGGTTGTTTCGAAGTATTTGTAGCTCACACCGAGATCGAGAACCTTCCCCCTGTATTTCTGCGGCTTGGCCTTGACGAAGGTGGCCTCGGCAACGTTGCTTGCCACTCCATCGCTCCTGTAGAACCTTGCCCGTATGGTCGTCGTCTTGTCGACATTGATGGAGTGGGCATAGAGAGGCGACTGCTTATCAGGAGGCGAACCATCGAGTGAATAGTGAATTGCGCCGGCCCCTTCCGTGGAAACCACCGTGATACTCGAGAGGGTTGAAAACAGCCTCTTTCCGGAGATCGTGGGCGGATTGCTGCCGGTCCGGAAGGGAAAGGCCGGAAGGCCCTCCTTGTTCTGCAGGTTGCTGTTGGAGGCGTGATGCCAGCCGAACCTCACCATCGACGGACTGGGAACCTCCGTGCTTGAAACCAGCACCGAATCGCCATCGATAACCGCCTTGGCGGGGAAATAATTTCCCTCTCCCGCTATCTCAAAGGAGTCAAGCGGCTTCTTATCGCGCGATTTAAGGCCGGAACCCGCGTTGTCAAAACTCACCCTGATCTTGCCCTTCTCGACCTTCATCGACTTGAAGACCGGTCCCCTGCAGACCACATCCTGCTTGTAGTCCCTGGCCAGCGCCAGCAGGGCGAGACGCTCGCCAACGCCTCGTTTGTCACGGGGGTGCACCACGTCTCCCCGGTCACGGGATGGAGGCTGCGGAGTGAGATCCCCCCCGAGGTCGTTAGTCGTGGCAAGACCGGTGTTCTTCACGGTCAGGGCGCGAGCCTGGGCCTCCCAGAAAAGAGGAAGAGGCCCTCCCAGGCCGGGAGCCAGCTGGACAAGATAAAACGGAAAATCCCCCTGGCCCCAGTTGCGCCGCCAGGCATCGATCAGGCCTTTTTGTTTGTCGAAATAATTTGCCCTGTCTCCACCCCAGAAATTCGTCTCCCCCTGGTACCAGGTCGCTCCACGAATCCCGAAAGGTATAACCCCGTGAATCATCCCGTTGTACCAGAAGGCCTGGCCTGAATAGGGGGAGAACTGCTCGATCGGCATACCGCCAACCGCGGCGGCGATCAACCCGACCGGAACATCGAGGTCCTTGACCAGCTTGCGACCGAAAAAAAAGGCGGTGCCTGAGAAGCCGGCCGCGGAAGCCTGCGAGGAAACCGCCCAGGCTCCGTTCACATCATCGATCGGCCCCCGCTGCCAGTTGGTATGAACCTTGAACAGGCGAAGCTTCGGGATACCTGCGGCTGCCAGCTCCTTCTTGTAGTTGATAACTCCCTTCCACCAGCTCGCGCCAGGGGACATGGAGACCTCCATATTGGATTGACCGGAGCAGAGCCACACCTCGCCAACCATCACATTGTTGAGGGTGATGGTGCTGCTGCCGAGCACAGTCATCACGTAAGGACCACCGGCCTCGAGAACCGGCAGTTCAAGCTTCCATCTCCCACCCCCATCGACCGTGGCATCAACCTTGAGGTCGAACTCTTTGCCGGTCAACTTGACGGTAATGCTCTCCCCGGCCCCGGCCCAACCCCAGACGGGCAATTTCATCCCGCGCTGAAGAACCATGTGATTGCCGAAGATCCGGGGAAGCCGGACGTCCGCATGAACGGAGAGGTCCGGAAGGAAACAAAAAACGGCGATCAGCAGCGACCGAAGAATGTACGTACAGGAGAGAGCCCTCATGCGAAATCCACCTCGCCGGTTTGCGTTCTGTAAAATTCCATAGCTCAACCTGAAAGGTTAATTCATTGACTGGATCGGTGGCAAGAACAGAAGTGAGCATCCCGGGTATCGCAAGAAATACGACCCGATTGGTGCCTGCCTGCTCTTTGCCGCGCCACCGGCTTGCTATAGACTGTCTTCAACGCTCAAGCCTCTCTTGTTGCGATCCCGCACTACCTTACTTTGAGGAGATACCGGATGCCCGCTCAAACGCCCCAGCACTCCCGGCGGTTGTTCCTTAAAACCTCGGTCGCCACGATGGCGTCCGTCACTATCGTCAAACCACACGTTCTCGGCGGCCCCGGACGCGTCCCCCCCAGTGAAACCCTCGGCGGAGCCCTGATCGGGGTAGGCGGCCGTGGTCCCGGGACCTACAACGACCTCAAGGGCAAACACAAGCTCAATGTGATCAAGCTGGCCGAATGCGATGTGAAATGGGTCGGAAAGGCGGACAACAAGAAACGCTACACGGATTTTCGCAGGGTCCTCGAACGCAAAGATATTGACGTTGTCGCCATCGCCACCCCGCCGCACTGGCACGCCCTCATCTCCATCGCCGCGATGGAGGCCGGCAAGGACGTGGTCAGCGAAAAACCCATGACCCGGTTTATCGCGGAAGGAAGAGCCGTGGCCGATGCTGAAAAGCGTTACGGCCGTGTGTACCAGGTCGGCACCTACGGCCGCTTCGGCAGGCAGGGAGATGCCCGGGCCCGCGCCAGGAGAAAACTCATGAAGAGCGGCCTTGTGAAAAACTCCAAAGGCGTCCTCATCATGCATCGCGGCTACAAGGTCAAGCAATGGAGTGGACTGGTTAACACCGAGCCCCAGCAGGCTCCCGACTGGCTCGACTGGGACATGTACCAGGGCCCCAACGCCATGAAACCGTTTCATCGCCATCGGTTTGGAGGCACCCATCGGGGCTATTGGGACTATGACGGCGGCGGCCTTGGCGACATGGGGCAGCATTTCCTCGACCCGGTAACGTGGGAATACGGTCTCGATCACACCTCCCCGTCGGAAATCACACCCTACGCGCCGCCAGCCCATCCGGAAGCGGTCGGGATGTGGGGTTGGGTTGAGCTGAAATACGCCAATGGCTTTACCCTCGTGCTCGAGAGCCGGGAGTGGGGAAAACGCTACGATCGAAAACAGAACC
>CAJWMA010000156.1 GCA_913042995.1 uncultured bacterium
AGGAGATGGAGGCAATCCTTCGGCCTACATCCGCATTCCTTTCAACCTTGAGGACGAGGCCGCCATCGGATCGATCGAGAACCTGACGCTCCTGATTGAATTTGACGATGGTTTTATCGCCTACCTCAACGGTGAACCCCTGGCTTCGGAGAATCCTCCTGATGATGGAGCGCAATGGGACTCGCGGTCCCGGCGTTCGCACGAGGCGGATATTGGAGGCGCCGACGCCTATGAACTGCTGGGATTCGAAAAACATCTCCGGGTCGGCCTCAATGTCCTGGCGATCCATGGCATGAACTCGAGCGTGAACAGCAGCGACTTTATTATCAGGGCTGAGCTGGTGGATCGAGTGATCGAGGTCGGCCTTCCAGCCGACAGCGTCTTCTATACCCTGGACGGAACCGATCCGAGACTCCCCGGTGGAGAGCTTTCGCCGACCGCTGTTTCCTACGCGGGCCCGGCCACCCTGACGGAATCTACCCTGGTTACGGCCAGGGCGCGCGGCGAGAACGGGGACTGGAGCGCCAAGGTTGACACGGTCTTTTACACTGATATGCCATTGAGGGTGACGGAGCTCATGTACAACCCGGCCGCGCCCGCGGAGAACAGTCCTTTCCGGCGCCGGGAATTCGAGTTTATTGAGCTGCAGAACGTCAGCGCCAACCAGATCGATCTCACCGGCGTTCGTTTTGTCGAAGGTATCGAATTTGATTTCACCGAAAGCGCCGTTACTGAGCTGGCGCCGGGAGAGATGGTGGTGCTGGTTGAAGATATCGAGGGTTTCGCCAGCCGCTACGACCTGTCGCGGATCCTGGTCGCCGGAGAATATTCCGGCGCCTTGAGCGATGGGGGCGAGCGTCTCAGCATACGTGGGCCCCTGGATGAGCCCATTCTTGATTTCGAATACAGCGACCTGTGGCACCCCGAGACCGATGGGGAGGGGGCGTCGCTCGTAGTAATCGATGCCCTCGATGAGCTCGCTACCTGGGGGGCGGCGGCCAGCTGGCGTCCCAGCAACGTGGACCTCGGATCGCCCGGTGTTGACGAGTCAGGGCTCGCTCCTCGTGGACGCCAGCTGCCGGGAGACGCGAACCAGGATGCCCGCGTGGACATTTCAGACGCCGTCGCTCTTCTGCTCCATCTTTTCGGCAGGAGACCTGACCTTCCCCCCTGCGGTGAAGGCGAGCCCGGCAGCCCGGCGAACGTTGCCGTTCTGGACTCCAATGGGGATAATTCAGTGAACGTCTCCGATGCCGTCTGGCTCCTGGCCTATATGTACCAGGGTGGAGCTCCTCCTACCCGCGGAAGGACCTGCATCAGGCTCGAGAACTGCCCGAACGTTTGCGGGTTCTGAGGCGGCGTGGCTCCCTCTGCCTGGTCGGTCAGTCGGCTCTAAAACGCCACCGGTATGTTTGTCCCAGTGGTTACGGTTCATGATGGATTTCTGACAGGCTCCGGCTCAGGATGGTTTCAGTTTTGCCGGGCCACTTGCCTGTTGATCTCGCCTCGCATAGTCTATTGGTTGGACAACCCTGAATAAGCGAGGAACAAGAGATGAAACGTACACTTTTCCTGGCCATCTTCTGCCTGCTGATGGTCTCGGCGCTGGCCCCGTCCCGTCTCATCGCGGAGAAGCCTAACTTTGTCGTGATCTTCTGTGATGATCTGGGCTATGGCGATCTGGGCTGTTTTGGTCATCCGAGCATTCGTACGCCTCACCTCGACCGGATGGCGGTTGAGGGTCAGCGCTGGACGAATTTTTACGTTGGCGCGAGCGTCTGCACGCCGAGTCGGGCGGCGCTGCTTACCGGCAGGCTTCCGGTTCGTAACGGAATGATGTCGGCCAGGCGCAGGGTGCTCTTTCCGGACTCCAAGGGCGGACTTCAGAAGAGCGAGGTGACCATCGCCGAGTGCCTGAAGGCTGTCGGCTACGCCACCGCCGCGGTAGGGAAATGGCACCTTGGCCATCTTCCCGAGTACCTGCCGGTCGCCCATGGCTTTGATTCCTATTGGGGGATTCCCTACTCCAACGACATGGATGCCCGCCGCGGCTTTCCTAATTACAGGCAGGCGGGACGGAAAGACCCCAACTACGTGGCCCCGATCGAGCAGTACCAGGTCCCCATCATGGAAGGCACCAAGGTGATCGAGCGGCCCGCGAACCAGCACACCCTGACCGGTCGCTACACCGAGAAGGCTGTCGAGTTTATCCGCGCCAGCAAGGACAAGCCCTTCTTTCTTTATCTTGCCCACAGCCTGCCGCACATCCCTCTCTATGCCGGCAAGGATCACAGGGGGAAGAGTCGGCGGGGGATTTACGGAGACGTCATCGAGGAGATCGACGCCGGGGTGGGCCGGATCCTCACGACCCTGAAGGAGCTGAAGATTGATGAGAAGACCCTGGTGGTCTTCACCTCGGACAACGGTCCCTGGCTGCCATTCAACACCCACGGCGGTTCAGCCGGGCTCCTGCGGGAAGGAAAGGGCACCACCTTCGAGGGCGGGATGCGGGAACCGACCCTTTTCAGGTGGCCAGGCAAAATGAAACCCGGTGTACAGATGGAGATGGGGACGACCATGGACCTGTTGCCTACTTTTTGTTCTCTCGCCGGCGCGAAGACACCTGGTGACAGGACGCTCGATGGTTTCGACCTTTCCTCAGTTCTTCTTGGCAAGGAGGCGAAGGGCCCGAGGGACCGGGTCTACTACTGGCGGGAGGAAAAACTCTACGCCATTCGGGTTGGAGCCTGGAAGGCTCACTTCATCACCCAGGGCTGCTATGGCATTGGTGAAAAGAAGACTGAGCACGCCACTCCGCAGCTCTACAATCTCGAGCACGACCCATCTGAAAAATACAACGTTGCCGGAAATCACCCCGATGTGGTGAAGAAGCTGGTGGCCGCGGCGGATGAGCATCGAAAGAGCATCAAGCCGGTTGCCGACCAGCTGATCAGGAGGTAGCTTTCATTGAGCCGCCTCCTGGTTGGAGGCGGCCTGGTCCACGACAAAATAAAGCGCCTGGGTGACTTGGCCCGCGCGCGTCTGAACAGGAAAGGCATTGATATGAGACGGATTCCTTTTTACGCGGCACTTTTACTCCTCACTGGCGCTACCGGACTGGTTGGCGCTGATCGGTTCACTGTCGAGAAGACCGATGACGGGGCCATCGTCAAGCTGGATGGAAAGCTGTTCACCCGCTACCAGAAGTTGTTCCAGAACAAGCCGATTCTGCATCCTGTCATCGGGCCGACTGGCAAGGAGATGACCCGTCCGCTTGGAGAGGGCGACCATGTCCATCATTCATCTTTCTGGTTCACCCACGGGAACGTCAACGGAACGGACTTCTGGCACAAGGGCGGCCGGATCGAGCACAAGGAATTCCTCGCGGCCTCTGGAGGGAAGACGGCGACGCTCAAGACGATTTCATCCTGGAAGGATGATGACGGCAAGGTGCTCGGCGAGGAGTCCCGCGTGATGGTCTTTGATGCGAACGACAAGGCGAGGTGGATCGATGTCGATATCGTTTTCACCGCCAAGGCGCCCGTTACCTTCGGGAAAACCAAGGAGGGATCTTTCGGTGTCAGGATGTGGCCCAAGTCCACCGTCAAGGAGGGCGGCACGATCATCAACCGCGAGGGCAAGAAGAATGGTGATGCCTGGGGGAAAGCCTCCGCCTGGGTTGATTACTATGGCGATGTGAAAGGAGAAACCCTGGGCGTGGCGATTCTGAACCATCCGGGCAGCCTTCGCCATCCGACCACCTGGCACGTGCGCACCTACGGCCTTTTTGCGGCCAACCCTTTCATGAAGCAGGAGCTCAAGCTGGCGGCCGGGGAGAAGATCACCCTGAAGCATCGGGTCGTGTTTCATAAGGGGACGACCGCGGAGGCTGGAATTGCCGATATGTACGAGGCTTACAAAAAATAATTCCTGCAAGATCGGCAGGGGGAGGGCATGAGCACGCCCCCTGGGGTTTTTGCGCCTGGACTCCCGGCAGGATTGTCGGAAGTTGTACTTCTCCCCACAGGTCAGGCAGGGTCTTTGTCTTCCTGCTACAATATTTCCTTCTTGATACTGTAACGATGTTGGGAAGGCAGCCATGCAGAGCTTGAATTTGGCGGTGCGAGGCATGAGAGTTGAAGCGGGAGGAGCATGCTCACGTTTTCTTCTGCCGGCGGCCATCTGTTTTTCCGTAGCCTTCATCCTCGCGGCTCCCGGCTTCTCTTCGCAGGACGCAGTGAGGTCTCCCGTGCCTCCGCGGCTGAGCCAGGATGCTTCCCTCAAACAGATCAGGTCAGTCTACAAGGCCGAGTACGCCAAGGCCGAAAGACGTTCCAAGGCCGCGGTTGCCGCAAAGCGATCGCTGTCAGAGGCCTTGTTGAAGGCCGGGATGGAGACAGAAGATGACGCAGTCATCGCCTATTCCCTCCTCGATGAGTCCAGGCTTATGGCGATCGAGGCGGGCGCTGTCGACCTGGCGCTGGAGACGCTCTCCATCATGACTCAGCGCTATGAATTCGATCCCCAGGACCTCCAGTTCGAGTCCTTTCAGCGGCTCGCGCAGCGGGCCAAGTCGCCGGATGACAGCTGGTCTCTTTCACACGCAGTTCGTGTCGTTGCCCAGGATTGCTTTGGAAGAGATGACTTTGACAGCGCTGGGAAATTCATCAAGCTGGTCAGCAGGACGGCCGCTCGTTCCGGGGACAAGGCTCTCACCTCTTCGATCGCCGCCCTGGGCAAGAAAATCAAAACGCTCGACAAGATCTACAGCGCGGTTGAAAAGAAGCTGAAAAAGCTTACTGGCGCGGCCGCCGACCTCGAGCTTGGGAGATATTACGCTTTTTCGAAGGGCGACTGGAAGGCAGGGCTCCCTCTTCTTCAGAAAGGATCGGTAGGCGCTCTCGGTATCGCAGCGGCCGCCGACCTGAAAGCCGACAGGGACAACCTGGATTCTGAGGGCGCTGTAAAGATCGGTGACGCCTGGTGGGAGATCGCCGAGGGTGAGCGAGACAAGCTCACAGTAGAGAACATTAAGTTGCGAGCCGGCTCGCTGTACGAGCTGGGCGTCGAGGAGCTTGTCCCTCTTGACAAGAAGCGCGTGTCCGCCAGGCTTCGCGAGGTCGCCAGGCTTCGCAAGGGTTCCGGCGGCTCCAAGGAGTCGTACCTGGCTGGCCTGGTTGCCGCCTTGAGCTTTGATCCTGGAACTGTGACAGGTGAAGATAAACTCAAGACCTGCAGAGATCTCAGCGGGCGGGGTAACGATGGAACTTTCTCCGGCGGGAAGGCTGTCAGGGGGAAGGTTGGCGGCGGCCTGAGCCTGGATGGGGCCGGGGAGCGGGTTGTCATTTCCCACAAGGATGAGCTCGTGTTGGAACAGGGCAGCACCGTCTCGATGTGGTTCAAGCCGGGGAGCTCGCTGAGCCGCGGGCTCGAGAAGACCCAGGTCCTTTTCAGTAAGGGTTACGTTGACAGGGACCTGTCCTATTGCCTGCTCTTTTCGGACGAGGGAGAGGGCACCATGACCGGGGCCTTTTCTGAGCGTCAATACCTCAGCAGCAACCAGAACTCCTGGCCCGCGGGTAAGTGGGCCCACGTCACCATGACGCTGAGCCTGGAGGGGGACGACTTTGTGGGCCGCCTCTACATCAACGGAACCTTGAATGACACCAACGATCTACGGAAGGATCCGCAGGGCAGCATGAGCAACATTTCAGTCGGCGCCATGGACTCCTCGGGGCGCAGGTCGTTCAAGGGGGTAATCGACGAGGTGGCCATCTGGGGCCGGCCACTGGCGGCGGCGGAGATCCTCGCTCTTTACCAGGACTCTTCGCGGGGCAAAAGCTATTGCGCCGCCGCCTCCCGATGACAATGCCCCGGGGTCTCTGGAGTAGATGATTTCATGAGCCGCAAGCTGGTTTACGTAGCCTGGGTCTTACGCGTGGTCGGAGTCCTGGCTATGCTTGCCATCGTGGCCGTCTTCATGCCGCTGTCCTGGATGGCTTCCGTTCACGAATCCATCGGGATGGGGAAGATGCCTGAGGGGCCCATTGTAGAATACCTCGCCCGCTCCTTGTCGGCTCTCTACGCGCTCCTGGGCTGCTGGATCTTCTACCTGTCCGGCAGGGTGCCGGAGCAGCTCGGGTTTGTTCGGCTGTTTGGATCCCTGTTTGCCGTTTTCGGGGTGGTGCTCGGGTGGATCGGGTTTAAGTCGAGCATGCCTGTTACCTGGGTGCTGCTGGAGGGGCCTCCCGCAATCCTGCTGGGACTTTGGATCATTTACTGCTGCCGGGATAACGGGCCTGACGCGTCATCCGGCGACTGAGAGTCTCCCAGCGTCTTGTTGTTGCTGTTGGAGCGATTCGACAACTACTAACATTCTCGATTGCCTGTTGTGTTAGGATGCCTGGACGGTAAGCCAGATGACTTTAATTTGAAGAAAGACAGATCTGATGAATTTTGGAAAACGCGTGATCGCCGTGGTGATGATCCTGCTTCTTGGCGGCGGACTTTCCGCCGCCGACCTGACCCTGGATGCCATCTTTCCGACTGACAAGGTCCTGGACGTACAGATCACGGTGCCAACCGAAGACTGGGATACGATTCGCTACCAGTCCCGCAATTTCTTTGAGGCGTTGAACGCTAAGCGCCAATTCGGACATATCCCCGGGCCGTATACCTATGTGGAGGCCAGCGTCAGCATCAACGGCGTCAAGTTTCCGAAAGTCGGGTTGCGAAAAAAAGGTTTCATCGGATCCCAGAGCAGCGTTCGTCCATCGCTCAAGGTCAAGCTGGACTTCGTCGACCCCGAAAGCAAGATCGAAGGCCTGAACACCCTCACCTTCAACAACAACAAGCAGGATACCGCCCAGGTGAGCCAGTTCATGGGCTACGCGCTCTTCAATAAGGCCGGCTCGCCTGCCCCAAGATGCGCTCTTGCCAACGTGACAGTCAACGGCAAGAACCTCGGTATCTATTCGCATGTTGAGTCCTATAAGAAGCCCATTCTTGAGCGTGGCTTCGGCGACAAGGCGGGGACTCTCTACGAGGGGACCGTCGTCGATTTTTACGAGCAGTGGGAGAAGAGCTTCGAGCTGAAGAGGGGAGAGGATGCTCCCGGTCGCGCAAAGATTCTCGAGCTCATCGGCGTGCTGAACGGCGATAGCGGCTCCAGTGGAGTCGCCATCCTCGATTCGAAGTCGGAGGCCGCCGGCTGGGTCCCCACCAGCGGAGCCAGCGACAAGAAGTGGATGCAGCGGGTCTTCAACGATTCTGAGTGGAAGAAGGGCGCCGGTGGAGCCGGGGTCGAAACCAGCGGCGGGTATGAAGAACATATCCACCCAGGGCTCGACTTTGAGGAGGAGATGCATGAGCAGACCTCTTCGGTCTACCTGCGCTACAAGTTTTCGGTTGAGGATCTCGGGAAAATTGGCGGCCTGACCCTTCGGATGAAATACGACGATGGATTCATCGCCTATCTTAACGGTGCCGAGGTGGCCAGCTCGAACGCGCCCGAAGACCCGGCCTGGGATTCGCAGGCCACCGGGCCGAATGATGATGGCGCCGCCGTCAGGTACCAGGCTTTCCCTATCTCAGAGCACCTCGGCAAGCTCCGCAAGGGCGCGAACGTCCTGGCGATTCACGGGCTCAACATCAACCCGGCGAGTTCCGACCTGCTCATCTCCCCGGAATTGCGAGTTACCGACAAGAGCGAGAAAAAGAGAGATCTCGAGGCGGAGATCGGTAAGGTCGTCGATCTCGATGCTTTCTATAAGTTCTGGGCCATGGAGGGGCTTCTCGGCTTCTGGGATGGCTACTCAGGCAACCGGAACAATTTCTTCTTCTACCTGAATCCCACTACGGAAAAATTTCACTTCATGCCATGGGGCGCTGATTCGCTTTTTGTGAAGTACAGCCACATCAATCGCGACCGCAGAGTTCCCCTGTCAGTCAAGACAGGCGGCATGATCGCCAACAAGCTCTACCAGCTGCCCGCATCGCGAGCGCGGTACAAGAAGACCCTCCTGGGTATCCTCAAGGAGCATTGGGATGAGAAAAAGCTCCTGGCTGAGACAGATCGAATCGAGACCTTGCTGGACCCCTACATCCGGGAATCCAGCAGGCAGCGGGGTTTCTATCGCAGCCTTGATTCCGTTCGCCAGTTCATTCGTACCCGTCGGGAAGAGATCCTTGATGAGGTGGCTGACGGCATGCCGATCTGGACCAAGGGCTCTGAGCCGCCGGTCGCTATTCCGGGGGGAGGGATTTTCGGCGGCCGAGGCAGAGGCAAGAAGGAAACTGATAAAGAATTCGAACGTAAAACCGGGGATCTCTATGACGCGGCGCGCAAAGGCGACGTGGAGCTGGTCAAATTCCATCTCGAGAAGTTGGGCGGGAATGCCGCCATCGATCGGAAGGACAATTTTGGCGCTGCCGCGCTGCATTGGGCAGCCGGTTTCGGGCGCCTGGAGGTTGTTGAGTACCTGGTGAAGAACGGCGCCAACGTCAAGATCACCAACCGGGAGGGGGAGACCCCGCTGGATAATGCCCTGGAGCCCCTGAATGAGGAGGGCGCCGAGTTCAT
>CAJWMA010000157.1 GCA_913042995.1 uncultured bacterium
GGTGAAGGCATAGCCCATCACGTTTTCCGGGTTCGGCGGCCAGACCGACTCGTTAAAATCAATCGTGTCTCCAAACGAGAGGTACTCCTCGACCGTGGGAGTGTTGGTCGGTGAATTCCGATGCAGTCCCGTGGAGCGGGCGCTGGCGAAGCTGGTATTGACCACGTCTCCAGCCCTCCAGTCCATATCCGTCTGCCGGCGGGTGCCGCCTCCGGCTTCACGCAACCAGTCCGCGCGAATAACCGAGTCGCCAAGATCGCAGGTGGCTCCGGTATAGGGTCCGAGAACCAGCCAGGTGAGAATGAAACCGTTCGAGTCCATGCCATTGGCTGGCGGCTCAAAGACCGCCCCCGCCTCAAAGGAGGGACCATTCGGCCCGCCCGGCGTACCTCCCAGGGCCCTGCTCAAGCGCCAGCTGTCCGCATCGTCCACATCCAGGAAGGGAGCCTTCAGGGTAAGAGAATGCCCCGTACCATCAGCCCCGACCGGCCATTTTCCCCGGTCGTTGTAACGCAACTCCGTAACGATGCGGCCGCCGGTATTGCAGATCTCGATTCTCTCGCCGGAGTTATCCAGCGAACCGATCCAGTCGCCAATGGTATTGGTGATACCGTAGCGATCGCGGATCACGGCCTCGTTTGCGCAGATCACCAGGTAGGAGTGACCATCGAGGTAGGTGCCGCGGGGAAAGACGAAATTGATTCCATTGCAGATCGAGTAGCCGCTCAGATCGACCGGGTCGATGTTCTCATTGTAGAGCTCGATGAACTCATCACCCTGATCTTCGAGAGCGGCGGAATGGTACATGACCTCGGAAATGGTCAGGGCCTGGAGCCTCCCCGAAACAGGGAAAAGAACAAGCAATGCAAAAAGAAGAATGTAAGCGATTGCCGACCTTGCCGACGCTGACTCCGAGCACAGGCTCGATGCGTGAGTATGATTGATCATGGATCCCCCCCTGATGTGCCTTCGTTTCCTCAATAATACCCCTTGGCTTATGCTCCCGGCAAACTATGCCGGACTAAAAATCGCAGCCCAGGATGTCGCCATCGGGGTCTGTTCCCGCCGCCGGGTAGGGGGGCGCAGGAGGAGCGCCGGACCTGAAGAGGAAATCGAGCAGGTAGACCGCGTCGGTGATCACCAGCTGCTCATCATCGTCGGCATCGGCGGCGTCCTGGCAGCCGAGGTCCAGCCCGAGGAAGAGATGCCCGACCACCGCGACCGCGTCGCTGATGTCGACAGCCCCATCGTTGTTGGCGTCTCCGCGCACGAACACCGAGCCCTCCTCGATGTAGGTGAAGACCGCCCCTGAGGCCTCCTGCCCGTTGGGGTTTCGCACCATCACCTCGACCGCTCCGGAGCCTTCAGGCACCTCGACGACGATCTTCGTCGGAGAGATTCTCTGCGCCGAAGGCGCGGGCGTCTCGCCGAAGAACACCGTGACCCCGGGCAGGAAGTTCGCGCCCCTGATCTCGATCGTATCGCCGGCAACGCCCTCGGCCGGCCCCAGGGCGTTGATGGTGGGCGGCTCGAAGACCGCGGTGCTGGTAACGGTGATGCTGTCGGCGCCAAATACGTTTCCGTTGAGATCGATGGCGAGCAGCTCGAGGAAGTTCTCGCCCGGCCCAAGGGGGATTTCGTCCACCCGCCAGGCCGTCATGCTCGTGTGCTCGAGTTGATAGCTCTCGCCATTGAAGAGCACCTGGCGCAGCCGCGCGGGCCCGGTGCCGGCAAGAGAGACCGCCCGCTCCGTGGTGGAGAAGTCCGCTCCGTTCCTCGTCGAGATCCGGAAGGCCGTAGTCGAGGTCGAGCCCAGCCTTGTGCGAAGACGGTTGCGGCGCTGGTCGATGTAGCCATTCGGCTTGCCGATACCCGTAGCGTTCATTCCCAGCCGGTCGAGCTTGGTCATATATTCATTCGTCCGGGTCGAGGTATAGAAGGCGTTGTCGCCGTTGACCATCGTGTCAAGGATGCCGTAATAGAGCTTCTTGATCGGCAGGATCTGGAACATCCTGTCCACCTCGGTAAACATCCCGCCGCTGGGACGGAAGGCCGAATTCGGCGAGCTGGGAATCAGGAACTGGTCGAGACGGCCTGTCTCGAAAATGTTTTCCATATCCCAGGCCAGCAGGTGCCATCTTCCCTCGGGGCCATCCTGGTAAAAATAGCAGTTCTTGCCTCGGTCTGTCCCCCAGGTGTCCCAGTCGGCCTGGTTGAAGCGGATCGCGAAGATGCGCAGGATCTCCTCGACATTGACCTTGTCCCAGACCTGGCTCTCAAAGACCGCGTTGCTGGTAACCGCGGGATCCATCAGGCGGCAGAATTCCATGAAGTTGGTGAAATCATCGGCGCCGTTCTTGGCCCTCAGGCCGAAGAACCAGCGGTAGTTCTCCTTATTGGATCCATCTCCCTGCCTGCGTTCACTCGGCGGCGGATAGCGGACGTAGCCATCGGCATTACCCGCCCTGTCCCCATTGTCATTGATCACGAAGCGGTCATCCATCTCGATGAAATCACCATCGGCCTCATCGAACCACAGCCCGACATACTGGGTGTCCGGCACCCAGACGTGCTCGCGGGTCGTCGTGATCCTCGTGTTGACCTGCCAGCGGGCCATCGACTGCACCTCCGAATAGGGCACCGCGATCGTTCCCTGGTTCAGGCGCAGCAGGTAATGGGCGATCCGCTCCCGGGCGTTGCTCGGGTTGTTGTGATGGTCCTCCAGGTTGAACTTCCTGATCCAGCCGTTGATCGGCTTGTCCCGGGGCGAGACCACCCGGAAGCTGCCGTTCCAGCTGCCGCGGGCCCAGGGACTCCCCGAGAAGCGCATCGCCGCCTCGTGGTAGATCGTCGTGCCGCCAAAGCTGAAGGAGCCGTCGATCAGGTCGTTGGAGAGCCTCTTGCGGCTGCCAAGGCGGGATTCGTTGTAGGCGGTCGTGTGAAACCGGTAATCGTGAAAGCGGGTGGCCGGGCTCCTCGTCGATTCCTGCGAGTAGATGAAATAGCGCCGGTCGTGAATGCCGGTCGCCGGAGGATTCAGCACCATCGGATGGGAGCGCTCGGCGATATCAACCGGGAAGCGGCCGGAGTTGCCCGAGGTATCCGCCGCCTCGATGAAGAAGATGACCCTCGAGTTGACGCTCTGCGCCGGGACCACGGCCTCCCACACGCCGCCGCCCACCTCCGTCATCTCCACCGTCGAGGGATTGGTCGTCGGGTTGTTCACCGACCAGCGCAGGCGAAGACTCTCGACCCCGTCGGAGTCGGCCGCGCGGACCTGGATCCGGACCTGCTCACCAACGATCGGAACCTGGGGAGTCTGCACGAGGTCGGTCATCACCGGACCCAGGTTGAGGTCGCCGCCGGCCTGCAATCTCCTGGAGACGCTGTTGAGGCCCCCGGGGCTGCCGAGATTTTCGGGAACAGCGAGCTCGTGGGTCCTGGCCATCTCGTGCTTGTAGCCGTGGGTGTTGAGCGTCTGCGAGCCGATGTGCCACCTGGCATCAAAGGAGATGAGCTGATCGGAGTTGGTGGCGAAATCCCTTGTGCCGCTATTGGTGCTCTCAATCCGGTTGACCTTATTGTCGCCTCGTCCGGAGGCGATGATCTTCAGGGATCCGGCACCATCGATCGAATGCGTGGAGGTGCGCCCGCTGCGCACATGAGTTCCCTCGAGAACCCACCCGCTGGTATTCGAGTTGAAGGCCGGGTTCACCAGGCGCTCATCTCCCCGGACAACGTCCGAAGGTACCCGGTTGACCAGGCGCGGAATGAAGCTCAGGTCGGAGCTGTTCATCGAGCCGCCGTTATGGACCTGCACGGCGAGAACATTCTCCCCCTCGTTGAGCAATTCACTAAAATTCGTAATCGATTGCTGCTGAAGACTGGGCTCGCCGGCGCTGGAAGCCAGCGCATCATGGGCGGGTGAGTTGACGTTGTAGGAGGCGACCCGGGTACCGTTGAGATAGGCGTAGAACCCATCGTCAACCGTGACCTGGAAGACCAGCTCCTCGAGCTCTTCGAGATCATCAACGGTAAACGTCTTCCTGCAGAAGATCGTCAGATAGTTGTTCCGCATGTCATTGAGAACGGTCTCATCATCGCCATCGCCGTAGCCGATGCCGGTCCGCCCGCTGAGCCAGTCGGAGTCATCAAAGTCGAGAGCATTCCAGTTAGCGGGAGGCGCCCGGGTACCCTTGAAATAGGTCCAGATCTCGTTGGTATCGATGATGGGAAGATCCTCGCTGGCCGCGCCTCCCTGGAGTACGGAAACGTTGTCCACAACGGTGATCCCACGGCTCAACAGCAGCAGGTGGAGCTCGGAGTCATCCCCTCGTCCGGATGAAACGTGACGGCCGGAATAGGAAAAGTGGGTGACCTCGGACTTGTCCGAGTCATCGCTCGCGTCCCAGGCCATGCCGAAGCGGTTGTCCTGCAGCGGATCGATAAGCTCGATCGAGGATCCGTGGCCATCCGCCCAGCGCGGCCACTCGCCTCCGTCGAAATAGCGCACCGTGTCGGTCGTGCGGCCCAGCCCATCCTGCAGGGTAATCCGCTCGCCGCGGTCGCTCAGGCTGCCGAAATCATCGAGAGCATCCTCGTCAACCGGCCCAAGCACCGAGCCCTCTTCCAGGCTGTAGACCGACCTGAGCAGGACGGGATCCCGCCCCACCACCAGGTAGCCGCCCGGCGCAATGACCGTATTGTCGGGAAAGCTGAACTCGACGCCGTTGGTGAACTCCCAGCCGGTCAGATCCACCGGCGCATCCGAGCGGTTGTAGAGCTCCACGAACTCGCGGTTCCTGTCATTGGAGATCGGGTGATACATGATCTCGTTGATCACGATGTCCGTTTCCACATCCAGCCTGTTCTCAACCCCCGGCGTGGGCTCCGCCGCGTCGCGCATCTCGCCCCCGTCCGGTACCCGGGACTCGCTCTTGCCGTCGTGACTCGGACGGAAGTTAACCGCGTCGACCACCCGTCCTCCGCTCGGCTCGATGAGCGCCAGGAAGACATCGTTGCTCTCCTCGCTGACGGAGAGATCCAGCCCCAGGACCGCCTCGGTCACCACCAGGTAGCCGCCGGCCGGGACGACCGTATCGGCGCCCAGCTCCACCTTCTGAGAGTCGTTGCGGTCATCCGTCAGGTAGTAGCCCGCAAGATCAACATCTCCGGAGGTCGAGTTGTAGAGCTCGACCCAGCGCTCGTCCGTACCGCGAAAGAAGCCCTCGTTGATCCGGATCCCGAGCGGGTCCCGGCAGAAACCGCCGGGATCTTCGGGGACCTTCTCCTCGCCCCCGCCCCCGCCGGGAAGCGTCCCGTCTCCGGGACTGGAGATCACGTCGCCGGTGAGCTGAACGTCTTCCCAGGTGACCGAGGACGTCCCGCAGCCGCCGCTCGATGTCAGGGCGAAGCCCACGTAGGCCGCCTCTCCATTATTCCAGGTCGTGCGTCCGCTGTTGAACGAACCGATGGCGCGCCACGACCTGCCGTTGGTCGAATAGTAGCCGGTGATGTTGTTGGCGCTGCGCCGCAGGCGATACCATTCCGGGTGGGTGTCCAGCGACCCGGGCTCCTCGCTGCTGTCGCTGTCATGCGTCGTCCTGCGCAGGATCCTCGCCCCGTCGGGCTCCGGGGAGTCGTGTACGAAGACAAAGGCCGAACGATCCGTCAGGTCCCGGCGCATCATGATACCTGCCCGGTCCATGCCCTCGCCCTCGAGCCAGTTGCGCGAAGCGAGCCGCCCCCTCAGGTCAAAGTTTCCCCTGACCTGGATATAGCCGAAATGGAACTGGTCACCGCCGGAGCCGACACCATCGCCGGAGCCGGTGATCTCGTAGCTCTCGACGCCGTCAACCACACGCGTGGCGAAGCCGCCGGCCGTACAGGGCTCGCCGATGTCCTGCTGTCCGTGGAACAGGCCAACGGGGTTACCGTAAATAGGACCGGGGCCCGAGGGACCCTCCGACACCTCGACCCCCTCCCAGCAGGGGTTCGGACCGCCGGGCGAGCCGCCGGGATCGCTGGACTGTATCCAGCTGTCGGGATCATCCTGGTCGGTGTAGGGAGCGAAGAGCTCGAGGGAGTGTCCCAGCCCATCCGCTCCAACCGGCCACTTGCCGCGGTCGTTGTATTCCACCCGAAGGACAGTCCGGCCTCCCGGGTTGCAGATCTCGATGTCCTCGCCGCCGTTGGACAGCGAGTTGCCGTTCTCTCCATCCCAGATCCAGTTGCCGACGGTATTGTCGATGCCGTAGAGCGCCCGGATCGCATCCTGGTCGGCGCAGACGACCAGGAAGGAGTATCCCTCCATCCAGGTGCCCTCGGGGAAAACGAAGCTGATCCCGTCGCAGATCGCGTAGCCGGAGAGATCGAGCGGGTCGGGGTTCTCGTTGTAAAGCTCGATGAACTCGAAACGCTTCTGAAACTCGCCCCGGGGCGAGTACATGATCTCGGAGATCGTCACGGCCTGGAGGTTGGCGCAAACGAGAAGCCCAGCCAGGAGGAATGCGAAAACCCGAGTTGATCGCAAAGTGAGACAGCGGCTCATATCTAATGAATCCTAATTAGCTAGATGGTTTGCGAAGCCGTATGAGGGTCAAGATCACGAAACCGGCCCGGCACCGAAGACGAGATCGTTAGTCAGGCCGCCCATCGTAACTCGAAATATTGGCTTTGAGGAAACCTGTCTCATCTCGTTCGACAATTACAGACATGTCTGATGTCCGCCTCCGCTTACTTTTTTGGACTTTTTTATTCCAAATTTTCCCTCGAAACAGCCATCACCCGTAACACCCGGGTCAAGGAACTCTGCGAAGAGATCCTTGAGGTGCAGAAATCCAGCGCCGGCGACCTGGGGAAAAATGGCGGCGATGGGAAAAGCGGCGAGTCACAGGGTAATTTACGAACCCGCAAGAACCGGACTCAGCTCGCGCCGGCCAGGCGCTGGTAGAGATTCAACAGAAACGCTCTATTGTCCATGCCGGCATAATGAAGCTCTCCTCCCATCCGGGAAAAAGATTTGCAGAAGCGGACGTAGTAGGCTGGATGATCCATCGGCGGCTCCCCCCTGGACCAGTCCCAGGTCGACTCGGCCAGGTCGTTGACCACGATTAGAAAATCTTCGAGAGCGCCGCCCTCACGGCAAACGAGATTGCGGGCCATGGAAAGCGACTTCTCAAAAATCATCGGCGACATGACCGCCGAGCCAACGCTCAGGTAGACCCCGCCCTCCAGGCCGCTGATCGTATCGGCATATAGCAGGAAGTCTGACATCGAGGCGCGGCCAACCGCCCCGCCATTGAGCAACGGGTGAGGATAGATGATGTCCTGGCCAATTCCCGGATGAACGGTAAAACGAGCGCCCTGGCGAAAACAGGCGGCCTGGATACTCATCGATGAATGAGAATGCGGAAGGTCCAGCGCCCCGGACTCGAGACCGGAATTGTCCATCGCATCGAGGAGATCGGCCGCCGCGGCCGCCCTGGGGGCGGCCCCCGGATCTCCGCAGGCTCCGGCCTCCAACGCGGCCAGTAGTTCCTCCCTCGCGGGGACATCGATACGCTCCTCAGCAATCATTCGTCCGATGGAACGCCCATACCCCAGGCCATCGAAAGCGCCGACCAGGAGGGCCAGGCCAATATTGCGCCCGGTCTCTTCCCACATGCCGAACTGCCCGCTGCTGACGTATTCCTCCACATCCTCACAGGTACGGCCGAGGAAGGCGAACTCCCAGTCATGGATGGAGCCAGCCCCGTTGGTGGCGATGTGCTGCAGCCAGCCATCCTCGACCATCCTGCCGAGAAGCGGAGCCAACCCGTTCCTGATCAAGTGGGCGCCATGACACAGCACGACGGGAGCCCCCCTCTGCCTGGCCTCGATAATCCGCTCCGCGGCCCGGTCGATAACGGACGCGGCGAGCCCCGGGTCGGGGGCCGGGGTTTCCGGATCAACGGCAACCGCGCTCATCTCGAGCTTGCTCCGCCTCGAGCTCACGGGCAGAAACTCCAGCCTGGACCGGTCAAACCCTTCTCTTCGCAATTGGCCTCCAATCCTGTCGACACCGGGAACGCGGCGCAGCCCGCAGGATCAACCTACCGGGGACTCCGGAGGCATGCAAGGTTGCAGAGAAAACTGCTCCTGGAGGAAGCGGCCCACGACATTAGCTGCGCCTGCGTGGTGGGCGTATTGGAGATGCAGACACTTGACGAAATCCCACTCCCTGATACCCCCGATGCCGGTATTCCTGTAGACGTTCTCCCAGCCCTTCTCGATAACAGCCTCCTGGTGAGCCGGGAGGAGAGCAGCCCAGCGCTCAAGGCCGTAGGCCCTGTGGTTTTCATGGTACTCCGCCCTGAAATCGGAATCGGCCTGGATCCTCTCCTCTATTTTCCCTATCCAGCCATAGGATTCAAACTCGGAGACCTGGCGGATCAGGGATGGACAGGTAAGCCAGAAAAGCGTTGGAAAGGGAGAGAGCGCCTCGCCCTGCTCGCCAACGGTCAGGGGATAATAACGAATGACCTGGGGGTGCCCCGCCGGACAGTAGACCTCGACCTTCAGAAC
>CAJWMA010000158.1 GCA_913042995.1 uncultured bacterium
AGAAATAAGGCTTGTTTCGAATTTCCCTTCGGGCTGGCCCGCTGACCCTCCCGCAACTGCCCCAATGAATTATCGCTGAAGGATTTTCGCTTTGTGTGCACAAGCCCTTAATGGAAAGGTAGTCGTCGTTGTCGGCGGGACGAGCGGCCTTGGCCGCTCAGGCGTCGAGGCGTGCCTGGAGGCCGGGGCGCGAGTGGTTGCCGTTGGCAGGAACCTGGAGAAGGTCGAAGCGGTCAATGGCCTTGGCTCCGAAGTCTTCGGGCAGGTAGGAGACGCCGCTGAGCCTGGCTGCGCCGAGGCCGCCATCGATGAAGCTGAATCGCGGTTCGGCGGTTTCGATGGGCTCTACCATGTCGCCGGAGGGAGCGGGCGCTCCGCGGGTGACGGGCCGCTGCATGAGCTTACCGACGAGGGGGTTGACTATACTCTTCGCCTTAATCTCTCTTCTGTTATTTACTCGAATCGAGCCGCGGCGAGGAGGCTTTTGAAGTCACGCCGACGAGGAAGTGTGCTGAACATGAGCAGCGTCCTCGCGTTCGCTCCCGCAGGTGAACATTTCGCTACCCATGCCTACGCCGCCGCCAAGGCCGGCATCGTTGGGCTCACTCGTTCCGCCGCATCGAAGTACGCCGCTTGCGACATTCGCTTCAACGCTATCGCGCCGGCCCTTGTTGAAACGCCCATGTCCGAGCGAGCCCAGGATTCCCCGGAGATTCTTGAATATACGCGGAGGCGCCAGCCCCTTGATGGCGGCAGGATCGGCCAGGCGCGGGATGTAGACGGGGCGGTAGTTTATTTCCTGTCGGATCAATCCGCTTTCGTTACAGGGCAGGTTGTCTCGATTGACGGCGGGTGGGAGGTAAGCGATGGACAGTAATGTCTCGACAAGCCAGAATGGCGAAATGAAGCCCGCCAGAGATTATCTCGAAAAGTGCAAAGGTCTCATCGAGGCCGTCAGCTTGCAGGAAGATCTTATTGGCCAGGCGGCCGAGCTGTTCAGCCGCACCATTCTCGCGGGACGCCTGGTCCACATCTTCGGCTCCGGACACAGCCGGATACCCGCGGAGGAAATGTGGCCGAGGTATGGCTCCTTTCCCGGATTTCACCCAATCGTTGAGCTTTCGCTTACCTATCACAACCAGGTTGTCGGAGCCAATGGCCAGCGCCAGGCCATGTATCTCGAGAACGTCTCCGGCCTGGCGGAAAAGATCCTCAGGAATTTTGACATTACCTCGGAAGATTGCGCGCTGGTTATCTCCTGCAGCGGCTGCAACACCGTCCCCATAGAAATGGCGGAGGAATTCCAGTCACGGGGCCTGAAGGTGGTAGCTATCGCGGGTTGTCGTCATATGGAGGCGACCGAGAGCAAGCATCCCGAGGGCCGCAAGCTTTCAGATTTTTCTGACCTGCTCCTGGATACCGGGGTTCCGCCGGGAGACTCGATGGTCTCTGTGAAAGGACTCAAGGAGCCGGTCTCGCCCGGATCCAGCATTGGCAGCATACTCCTGGTGAATGCGATCAAGGCTGAGGTCGCCCTTCGCCTTACGGCCGCGGGTGCGCCGCCGAGCGTCCTTGCCGCGGCCTGCGTGGTGGGTAAGGAACGCGCCGCTGAGCTCTTTGACTCGGCCTACGATGAACATGCCCATCGGGTTGCAAGACTTTATAAGGACCTGGGAGCCGCGAATAAGAAATGAATGAAAGCCCCCTGCGAA
Source organism: uncultured bacterium (assembly GCA_913042995.1). Taxonomy (GTDB): domain Bacteria; phylum Planctomycetota; class UBA8108; order UBA8108; family UBA8108; genus UBA8108. The sequence continues at coordinate 1,713 of CAJWMA010000158.1, forward strand.
CGACCGTGATCGGAAGCTACCCTTTTCCTTCATGGCTTGAGTATGCCAGCAGCAACCTGGATCAGTTCGGCTCAGAGGATGTAAGGGAGATGCAGGATGACGCTGTCGCTGTCGCGATCTCCGACCAGGTAGCGGCCGGGCTGGATTGCATCTCGGATGGCGAGCAGACGAGGTTTGATTTTAATCTCTCCTTCTATGGATTCCTCAGCGGGATCCAGATGGAGGAGGCGCCTGTCAGGCTCCATGGCCCTCCCGCCCATGACCAGCGAGGGAAGCATGAAATTGTTGGCGAGCTTTCCGCGCCCGCGGGACTTGGCGCGGTTGAAGAGTACAGGCGACTTGCCAGGCTTGCGCCGGCCGGGCAAGGGCTGAAGGCCTCTGTCCCCGGCCCCTATACGCTCAGCGGGCGCCTCCTGCCGAATGAACAATACCCCGACCGAGCCGCGGTGACAGAGGCTCTTCTGCCGATCGTGAGAAATGAGCTTGAGCGCCTGGTTGAGGCGGGCTGTACGGAGATCACGGTAGATGAACCTTCCATGAGCTGCTACGCCCACAAGGGCGGCACCTCGGAGTTTGTGAGCATTTTCAATCGCACGGTGGAAGGGGTTAGGGGGAAGTGCAGGCTTTCGACGCATCTTTGTTTCGGCAATTACAAAGGCAGAGCTGTCGGACCGCGGCAATACGCTCCGATGTTCCCGGCTTTCCTGGATTTCCACGTAGATGAGCTCCACCTGGAGATGGCCAGCAGGGAATTCAGCGAGCTCCATCTTCTCAAAGAAATTTCGGCGGGCATGGACGTCGCCGTCGGGGTGGTTGATGTGAAGAGCTATTACATTGAAACCCCAGAGGATATTGCCAGACGGGTTGAGATGTGCCTCGATCATGCCGCCCCGGAGAAGCTCGTTTTTGCCCCGGACTGCGGTCTGAGCCAGACTGCAAGGTGGGCTGCCCGACAGAAGCTCGCCAATATGGTCGCCGGGGTAAACCTTGTTCGCGAGAGACTTGGACTTGGGTGAGCAATGATTTCTCCGCATCTGACAGGCGATGATCTGCTGCGAGATATCGCGACCGCTCCGGCCGACAAGGGTTGCTTCCATCTCTGGTGGCTGGGGCAGAGCGGATTTCTTCTCAGGTGGGAGGACAGGTTCCTCCTGGCCGACCCCTACCTCTCTGATTCGTTGACTGAAAAGTACGCCGCCACCGACAAGCCTCATATCCGCATGACGGAGATCCCGATTCAGCCCGGCCAGCTGGATTTCATAGATCTTGTCACCTCGAGCCATAACCATACAGATCATCTTGATGGGGAGACCCTTCTTCCCCTGCTCTCCGCCAACCCTGGCGTGGCCCTTCTCGCGCCCGAGGCGAACCGACAGTTTGTGGCGGAGAGGCTGCGCCTGGACAGCGAGGCGCCTCATGGGCTCTCTTCAGGCGGGGAGACCGAGCTCGCGGGGTTCGGCTGTGTTGGCGTGCCGGCCGCCCATGAAAGCAGAGAGCTTGACGGCGAGGGGCGGGACAAATACATGGGCTACATTTTCAAGCTTGGCGAGTGGAGCGTCTATCACAGCGGAGATACGGTTCCCTTCGATGGCCTTGTGGATGCTCTCGCCGGCCATCGTATAGATGTCGCTATCCTGCCGATTAACGGTCGGGCAGAGGGCAGAGGAGTTGCCGGAAATCTCTGGGGAAGGGAGGCTGCTGACCTCGCTGGAGAAATCGGGGCCCGTGTCGTTATCCCTTGTCATTACGATATGTTCAGCTTCAACACGGCCACCTCTGATGAGTTCGTTCAGCGTTGCCACCAGCTTGACCAGCCCTACAGGGTGCTGCGATGCGCCGAACGCTGGAGCAGTTTCGAGTTGGAGGGGCGCTGAGTTGGCCGCGAAGGGAGCTCTTTGCGAGGCGATCTCAACGGCGGGGAAGATCCTGTTTTTTACGGGAGCTGGAATTTCTACTCCCAGCGGAATCCCTGATTTTCGCGGACCTCAGGGAGTGTGGAGGAAACGCGACCCGGTGTTCTACCAGGACTTCATGTCTTCGGAGGATTCCCGGGTTGATTATTGGGAGTACAAGCTGGAGGGATGGGCGGCTTTCCAGGAGGCTCGGCCGAATGCCGTTCATGATGCGATTGTCCGCATTGAAAAGGCGGGCAAGCTGGGCCTGGTCGTCACACAGAACGTTGACGGGTTGCATCTTCTTGCGGGGACCAGCCCCTCGCTCCTGGTTGAGCTTCATGGCACGAATGGGAAGGTTGAGTGCCAGGAGTGTCGACAGGAGACCGATCCGGAGGAAAGCTTTGAGTACTTTCGGCGGAAAGGGGCCGCGCCCAGATGTCCCTGCGGCGGCTATCTCAAGCCGGCGACCATCAGTTTCGGCCAGGGACTGAAGCCCGAAGATCTTGAGAGAGCATTCCAGGGCGCGTCGAGCTGCGATCTTGTCCTGTCACTTGGATCCACCCTCTCTGTCGAGCCGGCGGCATCTATACCGCTTTCGGCCGCCAAGGGCGGGAGCCCTTATTTTATTGTTAACCAGGGAGAGACAGCTCACGACAGAATCGATTGTCTTTCAGGGCGCATTGACGGCCTGGTTGAAGAGATCCTTCCAGCCGCTGTGGAGAAGGCGCTCGGGCAGGGCTAAATGAAGAAGTCCGGCATCAGCTCCTGGTCTGCATCTACCGCGTATCTGTCGAGGTCTTTTTCTCCGGCAGCAATGAGGACGTCGTCATCGATGTGAAACAGCCCCGTATTCTCCTTGCTGCAGCGGGTAAGTATTTGCCAGGCGGCATCCCCCATTATGGAGGGTTTTCGAGATCTGCGGATCATGTCTTCGCCTCCCAGGAGGTTTCGAACCGCGGCAGTGGCGATGGTCGTCCGGGGCCACAGCGCGTTGACGGCAACCCCTGCCGGGGCCAACTCGGCGGCCATTCCAAGGACACAAAGGCTCATTCCAAATTTTGCCATGGTGTAGGCCAGGTGGGGCGCGAACCATTTGGACTCGAGGTTCAGCGGTGGAGAAATATTCAATATGTGCGGGTTCGGGGAGTTCTCGAGATGCGGCAGGCATAGCTTGGAACAAAGAAAGGTGCCCCTTGCGTTGACCTGGTTCATGAGGTCATAGCGTTTCATCTCTGTGTCCCGGGTGCCGGTAAGAGAGATGGCGCTGGCGTTGTTGACAAGGATGTCGATCCCCCCGAATTGCTCCACGGCGGCCTCTACGGCTGCCCGGACCTGCTCCTCAAACCGTATGTCGGTCTGGACGGCCAGGGCCTGGCCTCCGGCGGCAATGATTTCGTCGGCTGCGGAATAGATGGTCCCCGGGAGCTTTGGATGTTCCGTGGCCGTTTTTGAGGCGATGACCACATTGGCCCCATCTGCCGCCGCGCGCAGGCCAATCGCCTTTCCTATTCCTCGGCTGGCGCCGGTTATGAAGAGCGTTTTTCCCGCGAGGCTTTCCATTCGGAGACCTTTCTTTTTCTGTCGACCCTCCCTGAGAGACTACCAGAATTCCGGGCAAGTGATAGCCTCAGGGTGAGAGGGGGCGGGCTGGACTTCCTGCGCTTTTATGGCACCCTGAACGGGAGACGCAGGCCATTGAAGCTTCCGGGTGAGTATTATGAATATTGAAAAAGAATATTTTGGGCAGACACGGGATGGGGAGTCTGTCCATCGGTACCTGGTTGAGGGGTCGCGAGGCGCATCTGTCGCGCTGATAGACTTTGGCGCCATTGTTCAATCTGTCCGGATGCCTGACCGGGACGGGCGGGTCGATGAGATCTCGCTGGGATTTGATTCCCTGCGCGGCTACCTGGATGAGCATCCTTATTTCGGCGCCACAGTGGGCAGGTATGCGAACCGGATTGCCAACGGCCGCTTTGAGCTTGGAGGGCAGACCTTTACTCTTGCGTCCAACAACGGCCCCAACCATCTCCATGGGGGTGTTCGGGGATTCGATAAGGCTCTATGGTCCGGAAGCCCTGTGCAGACTGAGACTGAATGCGGCGTTCGCTTCAAGCTGACCAGTCCTGATGGAGAGGAAGGCTACCCTGGCGAGCTGCAGGTGTCCGTGCTCTACATGCTTGATGTTGAAAACAGGCTGACGATCAGCTACGAGGCAAACACGAGTCGGCCAACTCCCGTCAATTTGACGAATCACACCTACTGGAATCTTTCCGGCGCCGGTAGCGGCGAGATATTAGGACATCAGTTGAGCATCGTGGCTGACCGGTACCTGCCGGTAGATGAGAGCCTCATACCGACAGGGGAGCTGGCCTTTGTGGAGGGGGGGGCTATGGATTTCAGGAACCCCCTTGAGATCGGGTCCAGGTTCGATTCCGTCGAGGGAGGCTACGACCATTGCTTTGTTCTCGGGGATTCCGCCTCGGAAACTCCGAGGCCGGCTGCGATCCTTCGCGACCCGGCAAGCGGTCGTTTAATGCGAGTCAGCACGACCGAGCCGGGTATTCAGCTGTATACAGGTAATTTTCTGGATGGAACAAAAGGGGCGGGTGGAAAAATCTTTGGGCGCCTCGGGGCGCTCTGCCTGGAGGCCCAGCATTTCCCCGACAGTCCGAACCAGGAGAGCTTTCCGTCTACTGTCCTCAGCCCAGGGGACACCTACCGCCAGGTGACCATACACGAATTCTCCGCCGCTTGAGCTGCGCAGATTGCGGTCCTGGGCCATATTATTGCCGAGGCGGCTTTCAGCAGCCGGCGTAATTGTCACACCCAAGGTCTCCGAGGGAGCCTTCGGCGTCCGTATCATTCCCGCAGGCGGCTTCAGGCGGGCCTGGGGCGGCAGGGGGCTCTCCGCCGGAGAACAGGTAGTTCAGGGAGGCGACGGCATCTGATATGTCGACGATTCTGTCGTTGTTGAAATCCGAGCTCTCGAGGCAGGTCGGAATGGCGCCGCCGGCGAACAGGTAATCGAGGGTGCCCACGGCGTCTGAGATGTCCAGGGATGAGTCGCCGTTGATGTCTCCGCGGTGGAACAGCGGGCGAGAGTCGCGGCATTCGTCGGGTTCCAGGTCCCCATCGTTGTCGAGTGATTCGCCGCTCGCAATGTCGCAATCATCAGGGATTCCATTTTTATTGCAGTCGGTGCTCTCTCCGAATTCTATGTCGCATTCGTCGCTGAAACCGTTTTCATTGCAGTCGGTCCCGTTACCAACCAGGACGCAGGCCGCGCCGAGATCGACAATGGTCAGGGTTCCAGCGCTCCAGTCGCCGCGGGTCATTCCCCCATCGGTGATCTGGCAATAAACGTAGTAGGTGCCGGGCTTGACCTCGGCTGAATTGATGATGACAAACCCGAGAGATGCGTTGGTGTGAAGTGAAGGGGCAATCATCTCGGCTGTTCCGTCGAGTTCACGAGTTTCGTTAAGGTAGACCGTGACCCACGCGGTGTCATTCTCGGGGTCTGTGTGCGCCCAGTTAACCATGTAGAGATCAAGCCCGTGTCGAATTCGAACATCGCCGGCGGCGGGGGTCAGGGTTTCAATCGCCGGAGGCTGATTGGCAGGGGGGTTGATGCTGAGGCGGTAGCCGTCGTTCGTGTCCCCGTTTCTCCCGGTTACTCGCGCGTAGTACCAGCCTTCGGGCTTCTCAAACAGCGAGATGCGTTCGTAGTCCCTGGAGGTTCTCGATTCATCGATCAGGGTTCCGTTATCGTCAAGGAGCTCAAGGTCGATGTTTCCATCTGAGTTGTCGAAGTCGATCCTTACAAAGTCGGCCATGCCGCCCGTTTCGTTGGCGTAGAAGCGAAAGTAGTCCTCATCTCCCTCTTCGTGAAGAGTCAGGTTGACGAGGGTTCGCTTTGGGTTGCAGGGGCCAAGGTTGGGGCTGTTGGGGGTTCCGGCAGATATGTTCCTGACATTGTCCAGGTCGTCATTAGGCTCATAGGTGTCAGGGTTGATGTCCGATGGATCCCCTATCGTTATCCTGATCCGGGCGATGTTGTTGTCTTCATTAGACTCCAGCACGTTATTATTCGGATCCACTTCAGATTCGAGCCAGTAATGCCCATCGGCCACATCTGTGATGTCGATGTTCTGCCCGGGAAGACTTTTCGAATAAACATCAATCCAGCCAACGGAGAGGCCCTGGGTTGTTGAGGAACAGGTTCGAAAAAAACCTCCCGAGACATAGCCGGGGAGGCTGCGGTCGTAGACTCCGAGGTCCAGGATGCAGAAGCTGGTCTTCTGTCCGGCAGCCACGACATCTCCAACTCCGTCTTCGCCTACAACCCTTCGGAGGCGGTATTGGGCCCATTCTTCAAAATGAATGTGGTTGTGTTCCGGATGGTAGACAAAGGTTCCAGCAACCCGCTCAAAATAGGATCCATCTTCGCGGAATACGCGCTGGCGAACGTCCTGGGTGCCATCTTCGTTGCCAGGGGTGGCCCCGTAGAGATAGAGAGGGCCTATCCCTGCATTGGCTGTTCCATTGGAAAGTCGCAGCAGGGTTCTGCCGCCGCTGACCCGGATGTCATTATCAAGGAGATCTGACTGCCTTACGATAATATCGGGCAGATCAAGGGCCAGGTCATCTCCAGCCCGGGCTTGCCCAGGGTTAAGCAGGATGGCGCAGGCCAGGAGCGGCATCGTCATCAGCGATAACTTTTTCCGGTATAAAAATAGCGACATGAATCCCAACCTTTCTACTCGATCTCTTTGCTGTGCGCCCTCATCGTTGTCGGGCTTCTCAGCTCCAGGAAGTCTCGCAGTCCCCAGCGAGCCCTTCACTCCTATCAAGCAAAGGTAAAGGGGATTGGGCTCAGTGTCAACTTGGTTCGATGCATGAAGCATCATTTACACGCGATGCCCTCGCTGGAGGCGATAATGTGGCGCTTC
>CAJWMA010000159.1 GCA_913042995.1 uncultured bacterium
CCTCGGGCAGGAGGGTCATCCCGATGAGATCGGCCCCCCAGGCGCGGTGCATCTCGGATTCGGCCCGAGTAGAGAAGGCGGGTCCTTCCATGCAGACATAGGTGGCGTTTTCGTGGACGTTGATACCCTTTAGCGGTTTTCCCGCGTCGATCAGCCAGGAGCGCAGGACGGGGCAGAAGGGTTCGGCGAACTCGACGTGGACCGCGGCTCCTTCGTAGAAGGTACGCGCGCGGGAGGTGGTCTTGTCGATGGCCTGGTCGGTGATGGCGATGTCTCCGGGGCGGATCTCTTCGCGCAGCGATCCGGTGGCTCCGCTGGCGACAATGTGGGTGACGCCGAGAGCCTTGAGGGCGTAGATGTTGGCGCGGTAGGGAACCTCGCCGGGGTTGTGGATATGGCCCTCGCCGTGGCGCTTGAGAAAGACCACCTCGGTTCCATCGAGGTCATGGAGAGTTACCGGTGAGCTCGGCTTGCCGAACGGGGTGTCGAGTTCGCGGCTCTCCACCTGTTCCGGGCCAAAAGCATCGGCCAGGCCGCTGCCGCCTATGACTGCTATCCTGGTTCTGCTCATCTCGCTTCGAATTGCCTGCTGCTGCGCCTTGGGAAGAGCCGAGATTGTACAGGACGCCTCCCGGCAAATAGGCTTCAATATGATGGTGGTGGAAGATTAGGTGAGCTGTCCGCGGAAAACAACCGAGGTATTTTTCAGCTATGAGTTTTGACCTGAATATCCGAGTCGCTCCGGACCGTTTGATCGTTCTTCTGGTGCTGGGGTTGGTTTTCCAGTTGAGCTCCGGGCTTCCTGCCGATGAAAGGCTCTCCGAGGCGGATTTCCGCCGGTTGCACAAGGAACTGCAGGTATCCGGGAAGGATCCCTGGCGGAGCATTCCCTGGAAGATCTCCCTGCTCGACGCCCAGCGCGTCGCGGTGGCCGAAAAGAAGCCGATCTTTATCTGGGCCATGGATGGCCACCCCCTCGGCTGCACGTGAAACAATGGAGTGCTTGACCGTGAGTCAACATTCAAAGACCCCGAAATCGTCCGTCTCCTGAAGTCCCGTTTCATTCCCGTGGCGATCGATCAGGCCTACCAGAGGCGCCAGAAAGACGCCGAGGGCGAGTTCTACCGTAAGATCGCCGGGCAGGGACCGCGCAATAACTTCAAGGGCACCACCCAGGGGCTCTACCTGGCCACCGCCTCGGGCAAGCTGCTGGGCTTCAACAACAACCGCGGCGGGGACCGCATCCGGCGCATGATGAAGAAGGCGCTCGATGGATTCGAGGCTCCGGCGACTGAAGTGATCGAGCGCGGCAAGGTGGATGCCCGCTACAATCCGAACCCGCCCGAGGGAGGGCTGGTCGTGCGCGTGCAGTCAAAAATTCTCGGGGGCTACGAAAAGACCGAGGACCGCTGGAGAAAGATCTTCCAGGACTCGCTCTCACGCGACAATCTCTGGGTGACAAGGGAGGAGCACGATGCCCTGGTGGCCGGCAAGGTTCCGCCTGCCCTCCAGAAACGCATCGCGCGCTATCACCTCGTTGACAATACCCGGGGCGAGCCGCCGATGTGGAAGGCCGATGAGATTCGCTCGATCAAGTTTTCCCTCAAGGATGGCCGCCTCAGCGGAAGTGTTCACCTCGAGACGGCTTCCGGTGGGCGCGGCTACAAGGTGAGCCTGCTGGGGTATGTTGAAAAGAAGAACGGGAAAATCACCCGCTTCGATCTTGTCGCCCTGGGAGAGTTCTGGGGAGAGGGTACCTATACCCGGGGAGCTCCCAAGGGGAGATTCCCGTTGGGGGCCTCCTTTACTCTAGCCGACGGCAGCGACATCGCCGACGGCGTACCGCCGCAGGGCTCGCGCGGCTGGGTGCGCGGCTACCTGCGGCAGTAGGCCGGGGGCTGGTCAACCCGGGTTACTCCATGAAGTCGCACAGCTCTTCGGAAAAGCTCGCCCGGTGCTCCGGCTTGGATTTGAGCCGTGCCTCCGAATAATTGTGCATCTCCTTGCGGCCGCGCTCGGAGATATCGTAGCGGACTCGATCCTCGAGCATTTCGAGCTCCTGGATGAGCCTGGAGGTTCCGTCGATTCCACGACAGTACCGGCTGAAAAAGGCCAGCTCGGTCCTGACCATGTCGGCGGCCTCTCTAAAGGCTCCGTCACGGTTCATCCCTGCCGCATTCCGTACGACCTCCGCCTGCCAGGCGCTGGCGACTCTCAGCGAGAGCTTCCTGTCGCGCCTCTGCTTCCTGAGCGAGACGCTGGAATCAGCGAACTCCAGCCTGGTTGCCTTGAGCTCAACCCGCTCCCTCTTGCTGCTGCCGGGCCGTTTGAAGGTGATCCGGCCTTTGAATTTGAGGGCTTTCCCGGGTTCTCCACGGGGGCATTTCAGGCGCAGGATGATATGACGTTCACGGCCTTCGACAAGGGTGCCGAGGTGGTAGCTGACTCCCTTTGAGCTTTCGGTTGAGGGGAGCCCTCCAATACATTCGGCGATGACATCGCCGGGCAGGTTGACCTCGACCTTGATATCTTCGGCATAGGTGTTCATGAGCTCTCCCAGCTCTCCCAGGAGAACCTCGATGATCTCGTGGGGGCGTTCGGCGCGGTGCAGAAGCCCGCCTCCATGCTCACTCAGTACTGCCAGCTGCTCGGGGGAGTAGCCGTCACCAATACCTACGCAGGTGGTGTAGACACCGCGTTCCCGCAGCTCAGAGGCGTGGCGGGCCAGCTCTCCCGGGTCGAGGATGCCTTCGTTGGCATGCCCATCGGAGAGCAGGATCACCTGGCTGCGGCGTCCTTCGGTTCCCTCCCTGAGGAGGGCGACCGTTTCGGCTCCACGGAGCCAGCCTCCTGAGAGGCAGGTCATTCCGCCGGAGTGGACCCCGCTCAGGATGGAGTCAGCCCGCCTCTTTCCGGCCCTGTCCATGGTAAGGCCCTCGAAGAGAACATCGACACGATTATCGAAGACCACCACCGAGAGGGTGTCTGCAGGTCGCAGTCCGGCCGCGACTCCGCGGGCAGCTTCCCGGGCGGCGGCAAGCGGCGCGCCGCTCATCGAGCCCGAACGGTCGATGACCAGGGCGAGGTCGAGGGGGGCACGCTCCGGCTTCGAATCGGTGGTTGGAGTTGGAGCCTCCATGCCTACCTCGAGGTAGCGGACAGAGTCCCCCTTGTGATTGATAAGTGAACGGTCAAAACGAAATGCTGTATGTTTCATGGGATGATCTCCATGTTGGCGCCGGGAGCCGAAGTTCCGACAGGCTTTAAAAATCGCGGGAAAGTAAGGCGCGGAAAGCATCGGCAATGCTCTCGAGCGCGGCGAGGTCGTCGCCATCGAGTCCGCGGGCGCGGAGTTCGATGTCGGGGGTGACCTCGATGGCCGCCCACCACTCGCCCTTGGCGCGGCGCGTGGGGGGATGGTGGCCCGGGGTGATCTGTCGCAGTTTGCGGGCCGCCTGGCGAAGGCGGGAGTCGCTGCGGCCGGGTACGGCCGGGCTACCGGGGCTGCGCAGGCGCCGGATGTAATCAAGCGCCGAATCACGGGGTGGTGGGGAGGAGTCATGCTGCGGGGCAGGTTGAACTTCAGAATCCGTTGAGATGTAGGAGGATCTCGTCTCTTCAGCGGGATAAAAATCATCCGATTGACACTCGTCGAGGTGGACATCCCAGGAGGGTTTCGAGGCGATGGAAGCTATGTTCTCTTTACCATGGGCGATCGCCTTGATCCTCTCGGGTGACAGCTGCAGCAGCAGCCGTCGAACCTCATCGAGGGGCAGCTTGCCCCTGTTCTTGAGCTTGCGCAGGAAGAGAAGCCGGTCCAGGTGCTCCTGTCCGTAGCTCGCGTACCGTCCCCGCGAATAGGCGCCGGGCAGAAGCCCTTTGTCTATGTAATTGCGAATGGTACGGGAGCCGAAACGGGTCTGGCTCTCGAGCTCTTTGAGGGTGTATTTCCTGGTCGACATAACGTGCATTATAATAAGACATGTTTAAATGGCAAGTTGAAAATTAACGTTTATTTTGCATTTTGAGGTCTTTTTGAGCATGTAACGCTTTAAAGCGCCATTTTAGAAGGAGTTAAGCCGTGCGCTTGCGGGGGAGCTGCTGCAGGAGGAGATCCTGTTCAATTTCCAGGCGAGAGGGCAAGCCAGGTGCTGAGGAGCGCCGGCGGGAAATCAGGCAGGGGTGAGATCAGTTTCCGTTTGATTGCCGCAGGTCAAAGCTTGCCAGGCGGTCGGCCAACCGGAGGACCAGGCTGCCATTGGTCATGGCGGGGGAAGAACACCGTGTGGCGGCCAGGCGTGAAACGGAGAGCTCTTCAAAGGCCTTGGTGTTTGCGCGAAAGATCCAAAGCTGTCGGCCACCACTGGCGACACTGATGATTTTTCCATCTGCAAGGATAGGGGAGGTGATCTCGACTTTTTTCGAGCGTTTCCAGTGAATGGATCCATCGCGCAGGGCGACGCAGAGCACTTCGTCTCCTCCCAGCAGGTAGACCGTGTCATCGGTCACGATCGGGGACGCGGCGCCTCGGCTCTTGCGGGCGATATTCCACAGGGGTCGGGCTCCTGTCGGGCTGAGCTTGTAGGCGACCAGTCCCAGCTCGTCATCGTTGGTGTGCAGGACGGCGGTATCTCCCGCTATGACCGGAGTGGAGACGCCTCCGCCCCTGGCTGTCCAGGCGATCTTTCCAGTCTTCGTGTCGACACAGCTGAAGCGCTTCCCATCTCCGTTGAGGAGCACGTAGGATTTTTCGCCATGATTCCAGATGGCCGGAGATGAATCCCTGCTGCGCACCCCGGTCTGCTGCCAGAGGATCGCGCCGGTTTCCTTGTCGAAGGCGAGCAGGTGCCTGGCCACGACCAAGGCCCTCTCTCCGGCCACGAGGAACGACGAGGCGCCGCCTTCATTCGGCAGCTCTGTCGTCCACAGAGGCTTGCCGTTTTCCTGGTCGACGCAATGGGCGTGGGTTGTCCCCAGGAAATAGACCCGGCCCTGGTGTACACAGGGGGTGCTCGATCCGATTCTCTCTTCGAGTTTTCCAGCCGCGCTGTATTTCCAGGCGGTCCTGCCATCCTTGAGATTGACGCAGAGAAGGACGTCCTGCGCGGCATCGAGTGTCGTTGGGATAGTTCTCAGGGTGCGCTGCCGCATTTTTTCGGGGATGTCGTTTTTTTCAAACCAGGTATCGAGGCTCTCCTGGCTGGGGAACTCATGATCCTGGACAGCGTCGAACTTTTTGAGGACCTCGAGCGGAACCGCATCCGGGCCGGCCTTCAGCCGCCGGGTTATGACGCTTTTCCAGCGCTTGTCATTTTTTTCAAGGTTCTTCTCGATCCAGGTATCGATGCGGTCTTCGAGGGCCCGCCCAAGAAGATTCGGGGGGAGGTCTGCCCGGGCCTTCTCCATTGCGGCGAGCAGGGCGGCGGGCATTTCACCCTGGTCAAACCAGCGCAGCCTCCTGAGGATCTCCTTGGTCAGGCGTCGATAGGGGACCTCGGTCTGTGAGCGCCAGTTGATGTAGAGGAAGGCCTGGCCGCCGGCGATCACGGGGCTTCCATAGCCGCACTTCTGGGGAAAGGTTTCGCTCTCCCAGGACATGCCGGGACCTTTGCTTGTCCAGGATTCGGCGATCGGTACAGAAGCCTTGATAACCCCTGCTCGATTGTGGCCTCGCCATTGCGGGAAATCATTGGCCTGCGCTGCACAGACAGTGAACGCCAGGAAGGTCGCGATGATAAAACGGCAGGTTTTCATGTCAGCGGGTCTTATATGCCCTCTCCATCCAGGTTGGGCAGTCGGTAATCGCTGCCGGTGCGGTAAGCCGATATTTTAGCTCTAGTGGATCAGCGGTTCACCCCATTATTGGTTTAGCCAGGGGTTCGTTTCTCAGGTACAACCAAGTTGACGCTTCGGGAGGGGCTGTCCATGAATCTACTCAGAGTTGTCGCGTTGGTCTTGTTGACCTCCTGCGTTTTTGCGGTCGACAGACCCAACATCCTGTTTATCTTTACCGATGACCAGTCCCATCGTACGGTCAGTTGCTACCCGGAGGCTTACGAATGGGTAAAGACTCCCAACATTGACAGCCTTGCCAGGCAGGGGGTTCGCTTTACCCACGCCTATATGGGCACCTGGTGCATGCCTTCCCGGGCGACCATGCTCACCGGTCGGCACCAGTACGGGATCGAGTCCATGCGCATGGAGGGAGAATATCCCGGTAGCGCCTACGATCCAGAAAAGTGTCCTTTCTGGCCGAGCGTCTTTCGGCGGGAGGGCTACCAAACGGCCCAGATCGGAAAATGGCATACCGGTGTCGACACGGGCTTCGGGCGCGACTGGGATTACCAGGTTGTCTGGAATCGCCCGCGCCATCCGGCCAACGCGGGGAACTATTACGAAGACCAGCTGATTGAGATCAACGGCAAGCCGGCGGCGAAGGTCGCCGGTTATACAACCGACTGGTACACGGACCGGGCCGATGAGTACATCCGGGGGAAACACAGGGACAAGCGGAAGCCCTGGTACCTCTGGCTCTGTTACGGAGCGGTGCATGGACCCTATACGCCTGCTGAACGCCATCGGGAGGCTTACGCGGGCGCCACGGTGCCGGTGCCCGAAGATGTTTTTCCCGGGCGCAGCGGCAAGCCGGAATATGTTCGCAAGAGAGATACCTGGGTTCGCGGCAAGGGAGGCCTTCCCGAGCTGAATCCGTCCCGGAAGCTGAGAACAGTGAAGAATATGCCGTTGTTTGGCAACAGCCTTGCTGGTTGGGTCCGGCAATACCACCAGGGTGTCCTGGCGATTGACGAGGCGGTGGGCCGATTGTTGAAAACGCTTCGTGAGACAGGGCAGGATCGAAACACCCTGGTTGTTTTTGCTGCTGACCAGGGGATCGCCTGGGGGCAACATGGTTTTCAGCAGAAGATCGCGCCCTACGATGCGAATATCCGAGGTCCGCTGATCATGAGCTTTCCGGGAGTCATTCCCCAGGGAGGTGTCTGCCCGTCGCCGGTCGGCGGAACAGATCTACCGCCGACGTTCTTCGCCATTGCCGGCCTCGAATTGCCGTGGACGATGCACGGGCATGACCTGACGCCGTTGCTCAAACGCCCCGCTGGCGCCTGGAAGTATCCGGCCTTGACGATCCTGACCGGGCAGTCCTTCGGCTCCGATACGGCCAGGGTTCCCAGTGAACGAGAGAAGCTCTACGCCACGGCTAAGGTGCCCTGGTGGGTGTCGCTGGCAACGGGGAAGTATAAATACATTCGAACCCTCGTCGAGGGAGAGATCGAGGAGCTCTATGATCTCAAGAGCGATCCCGAGGAGTTACGAAACCTGGCGCTGCTGCCTTCGTATCGCAAGAGGCTCCGCGAATTGCGCGCGGCTACCGTGGCCGAGCTGAAGCGTACGGGAGCGGCGATGGCCGATGCGCTTCCAGCGGTGGGGACTCCTGAGTGAGATGCGCCCGGGGGAATGATTGACGAAAAACGCCCGGATGTAGAAATGGTATCCCCGGCAGGACTCGAACCTGCTACCTGCGGTTTAGGAAACCGCCGCTCTATCCAGATGAGCTACGGGGACCCAATTGAGAGGTAGGAGGATAGCCGAGGCTCGAAGCCAGTGCAACGATGCGTCTTGCAGCGTCCGTTGCTACCCTGGCGTGAGTGATCTGTTATACTTCCGGGCATGATGGGGCGGAGCGAGAGCGAAATCAGGTTTGCTTATTTTGACTGCGGCGGAACCCTGCTGCGGGTTCGCCCTTCGGTGGGGGTTATTTATTCTGAGCGGGCCGCGGCGCTGGGTTTCTGTGTTGATTCAGAGCTGCTCAATGAGAGGTTCCTTGAGGCCTGGGAAGCTTCCCGGAGGCGCTCCAGGGAGCGACAATTCTCCTGCTCCGATGAGATCCTGCGAGATGAATGGCTCCAGATCGTTTCGTATACCTTTGGCGAGACGATTCCTAGAGAGGACATCGGGCAGGTTTTTGAGGATCTCTATGAATATTTCGTCGCTCCCTCGGCCTGGACGCTGGATCCCGGGATTCGTCCGATGCTCGAGATCCTGCGAGGCAAAGGTATAGGTCTCGGAATCCTTTCCAATTGGGATCGGCGCTTGAAGGCGACCCTTGCGAAACTCGACTTGCTTGACCTTTTCGATCAATTGGTTGTTTCCAACGAGGTGGGGTTTGAGAAACCTCATCCGGCCATCTTCGAGGAAGCGATCGAGAAAAGCGGTTGCGAGCCAGATAACATTCTTCATGTCGGGGACTCGCTGGAGGCTGATATATTACCGGCCGTTGAGCTTGGTTTAACTGCCATCTGGGTGAAGCCGCCTGGGCCAAGAGGGCAGCCTCCAGGGGGAGTTCATTGTTGTGACACCCTGACAGAGCTTGTTGAGAGTGACTGGGACAGCATTCTCTCAGGCCTTAAGTGAAACTATATATTGAGCTTGTGATTAAGGACTCCGCAACCGTAATGAATCATTACGGAGCAGAATCGAAATAAAGTTGCAGGCTCCCAATAGGGGTACTAAAAATATTACAGTGTCCA
>CAJWMA010000160.1 GCA_913042995.1 uncultured bacterium
GAGGGGATCACCCGGGCCACGGTCCTCGATCTCTGCCTGCGGAATGATATTCCCTTCAGGGTGAAAGACATCTCGCTCACGGAGGTGTACCGGGCGGCCGAGATGTTCTGTACCGGGACCATGGGAGAGCTCGCCTCGGTTACCCAGGTCGATGGGCGCCCGGTCGGCCCTTCCGAGGTGCCGGGTCCGGTTACCGCGGAGCTGTCAAAGCTCTACCTGAAGCAGACGGTCAACAGCGGCGAGCAGGTCGTCTGAGGCCGGCGCTGTTCGGGGGCGGAGCTTCGTTCTCCTAACAGGACTCGTAGACGCAGTCGGCGAGGCCATCTGTGGGGTCGCCATCCGCGCCGCAGTTCTGTATTCCCGGAGGGGGGGGAGGCGGTCCGGCCTGGAAGAGGAAAACGAGCAGAAAGACCGCATCTGTGAGGTTGATAGAGCCGTCGTCATCCGCATCCGCGGAGTCCTGGCAGGCGGGGGAGCCTTCGGCGCGGAAGAGCCAGCTCAGGATGAAGATTCCATCGGTCAGGTTGACCCCGCCTGAATCATCCGCGTCACCACGGCGAAAGCCGGTGATGGGTACGACTTTTTCTCCTTCCAGGAAGATGGTGCAGCTCAGGGGGTTTTCTTCGGAGCAGTTGGTTCCGTTGAGAGTTCTCGCGATGACCTCGTAGACAAGATCCACCCCGACAGGGGCGTCGCGGTCGGTAAATATTCTAGAGCGGGGGCTGCTGGGATTCCCCAGGAACTCGCCATTTCTGTAGACCTCGATGGATTCGTAGGGGGGCGGGGTGACCGTGTTGTACCAGACCAGGCGCACTCCGCCGCTGTTTCGCTCAGTGCAGGTCATCCTGTAGGGGCAGACGTTGTCGTAGTAGCGGACGTAGGGGATGAGGGTGAAATCGGAGCTCGTCAGGTTGGTGTTGTGTCCCTCGATGGCCAGGATGTTCTCGCCTTCCTGCAGCGTGTCCAGGGCATCCGCGGAGAAGCTGAACCAGTCCGGAGTGGGTGTCGATTCATGGTCTCCGGCGGTCGTGTCGAAATTGGCAGGAATCCCGGCCGCGCCCATGCTGGCTGACCGGGCGAGCTCCACTCCGTTGAGATAGGCGATGAAGCCATCGTCGTAGCGCATGCCGAGCTGGATGAAATTGATCGCGTTCAGATCGTCGATGTTGATGAACTTGCGGATGTAGACGCTCAGGTAGCCGGGCTGATCGGGAAGAATCTGCTGCATGTCATCGAGAATCGTATTGTCGTCGACATCACCGTAGCCAAACCCCGAGGCGCCGATCTCCCATTCAAAATCGTCGAATTCAAGGGTGTTCCAGTCATCCGGAGGGGGCTCGGTTCCCTTGAGGTAGGTGTATTCCTCCCCCTCGTCAATCAGGAGGGTCGGCTCGGGAAGATCCTGGGCCTCGAGGCGGTTGACCGCGGCGATTTGCAGAAAGGACAGGAGAGCCGCGAGCGCGAGCAGGCAGCCGTTTCTGTTCATGCTAATCATAAAATTGAATGTCCTTGCATGGAGTTGCGGGAGGTGGAGACGGGAAATCCCGCTCAAGCCTTAAGCTCCCGACGTTTTATTCAGACCCGGATTCGAAACCAACGCTGTCGAACCCCAAGGCTAACCTCCGGAGATCCACCGGGCAAGTAATGAAAATGCCGCTGCTTACATGTCGAGGACGGCCTTGACCACACCGGATCCGGGTTCGACCCAGCGGCTGAAGGATTCGACAAAGGCGTCACAGCCGCTTCGATGGGTGATCCACGGGCCGGTGTCGATGGCGCCGGATTCCATGGCTTCGATGATCTTTTTGAAGTCCCGGGGCCGTGAGTTGCGGCTGGCCAGGAGGGTCAGCTCCATGCGATGGAAATCAGGATCATGAAAGGTGATGTCGTCCATGACGATACCCACGAAGACGATCCGGCCTCCCTGGGCGACGAATTGGAAGCTGCCCATCATCGAGCTCGCATTGCCGGTTACATCGAAGACCACGGTCGGCGGCCTGCCATCGAGCGTCTCCGCCACCCGGGCCGCCGCGTCCTCTCCTGCCAGGATGGTATTCTCAACATTGAAATGTTCGCCGCAGAACCGAAGACGTTCAGTGTCGAGGTCGAGAACGCTCAGGCGCGCGCCGGCCAGCTGGGCGAACTGGATGACGCTCAGCCCGATCGGCCCGCAGCCGACCACGAGGACCGATTCTCCGGGAGCGATCCCGGCGCGTTCTACTGCATGAGAGCCGATTCCGAGCGTCTCGACCAGGGCCAGCTGGTCGGTTGAAAGCAGCTCGGAGCGGTGGAGTTTGCCTGCCGGAACAGAGATGATCTCCCGCATGCCGCCATCGATATGCACGCCCAGCACCTGCAGGCTGGTGCAGCAGTTGGGACGGCCGGCGCGGCAGGCGATGCAGTTGCCGCAGTTCAGATAGGGTTCGACCGAGCACAGGTCGCCGGCCTGCAGCCCGGTGGAGCTCTCTCCGGGGTCGATCACCTCGACCCCAAGCTCGTGTCCGAGGATACGGGGGTATTCAAAGAACGGCTGGCGTCCGCGGTAGGCGTGGAGATCTGTTCCGCAGATTCCTACGCTCCTGACCCTTACCAGCACATCCTCTCCGCTGATTCCGTCTGGCGGATCAGTCTCGGTGACCAGCAGCCTGCCCGGCTCTTCAAGCACAATCGTCTTCATGTCGGCATTCTGCCAGCAAGCGGCCGGTGAGACCAGCCAGATTATAGAGCCGCCGCTTTCGGCTTTCGCATTGCGGATGGACCGCTTTGCCAGGTGGGTAGTACAATAGGAGATCGTCGCTGTCCGTTTCAGATAGGGAGTTATTTTTCAATGAAAAGCCGTTCTTGCGTATGCCTCGTGATGGGATTTTTCGGTCTGTCGATGACTTTCTACGGGTTGTCGCTTCAGGCCGCGGA
Organism: uncultured bacterium; assembly: GCA_913042995.1. Lineage (GTDB taxonomy): Bacteria > Planctomycetota > UBA8108 > UBA8108 > UBA8108 > UBA8108. The sequence goes on from CAJWMA010000160.1 coordinate 2,914, forward strand.
GACCATCCTGGTTCCCGTCGAGGCGCAGTGGAGGTACCTGAGGGGGCTCGAGGAGGCATCTAGCCCTGACCCAGCCTCCTGGCGTCTGCCGGATTTTGATGATTCGGCCTGGACGACCGCCCCGGCGGCTTTCGGTTTCGGCGAGGCCGGTCTCAGAACCGATCTGTCCGAACTGGAGCCGCCGATGAGAAGGAACTATACCTGCATCTTTCTCAGGAAGACCTTCGAGGTCGCCTCGCTCGCCACTCTCGAGAGCTATACCCTCTCCTCCCTTTACGATGATGGGTTCATAGTCTGGATCAATGGAAACGAGGTGCTGCGGGTGAACATGCCGGGGGAAGCCGGAGATTTTATCCCGGTGGAAGAAGATGCCATGCGCAGCCACGAGGCCCGTGAGTTTGAAGATTTTATCCTCCCCGGCATCCGGGAGAGTGTTGTCGAGGGGACGAACCTCCTCGCGATCCAGGCCTTTAACGTTTCCGCCACCAGCAGCGATTTCGTATTCGAAATGAGCCTGGTTGACCCGTTCGGACCGGACATCACGCCTCCGACCCTCGCCTCGACGATTCCCTCGCCCGGCTCTGTCGTACGCAGGCTAAGCCAGGCAGAGATCTTCTTCGATGAGCCGGTGGGCGGGGTTGATGCCGCTGATCTATTGGTGAACGGCGCCTCCGCCGCGAGCGTTAGAGGTTCCGATGCCGGCCCCTACGTTTTTTCCTTTGAGCAACCGGAGATTGGAGAGGTGATCTTTTCCTGGCGCGCCGATTCCGCTATCGCCGACCGGGCAGAAACGCCGAATTTCTTCCAGGGAGGCATCTGGAGCTGCCGGCTGGACCCTGACGCGCCTCTCGATCCCATCGTGATCAGTGAGCTGCTGGCCTCCAACCGTTCCGGACTGCGCGATGAGGATGGAGACAGCTCCGACTGGATCGAGCTTCACAACGAAGGCGCGAGCGCGGTGGGCCTCGGCGGCTGGGCGTTGAGCGATGATGACCGGGACCTGGCTAAGTGGATCCTGCCCGATGTGACGATCGAGTCGGGCGGCTACCTGGTGGTATTCGCATCGGGCAAGGATCGGAGGGATCCGCGCGAAGAGCTGCACACCAATTTCAGTCTCAGCTCCGCTGGCGAGGGGCTCTACCTCAGCAGCGCGGAGTCGCCGCGCACCGTTATTTACCGCTACGAGTCCGTGCCGCCGCAGAGGCCGGACTACTCTTATGGGGTCGGAGCCGGAGGGCAGGTCGGCTATTTTTTCGAGCCGAGCCCCGGCGAAGAGAACTCCGATGCGCAGATGAGGGTTTCTTTCGTCGAGGATCCGGTCTTCAATTTTGAGCGAGGCCTCTACGACGAGGGGTTCAGCCTCGATATATCGACGGCTACCGAGGGGGCCAGGATCTATTACACCCTCGATGGCGAGGTTCCAACGTCCGGGCGGGGGGAGCTCTATACCGGTCCCTCTCTGATCGACGGCTCCGGGGGCAGGGCGGTGGTGACGATTCGGACCGCGGCCTATAAGGATGGATACCTGCCTTCGAACATCATCACTCACAGCTATATTTTTTCCGACAGGGTTCTCTCTCAGCCCGTCCGTCCGGCGGGCTTTCCCGCGGGCTGGACCGGGGCGCCGAGGGCTGACTATGAGATGGATCCGCAGATTGCCGACAACCCGGCCTATAGCGCCAGTGTACGGGAGGGGTTGCGCTCCCTGCCGAGCATGTCGATCGTCGCCCGTGTCGCTGATGTCTTCGGTTCCCAGGGGATCTATTCGAATCCCGGTGGTACGGGAGTGAACTGGGAGCGCCCCTGCTCTGTCGAGTACATCCTTCCCGATGGAAGCGAGGGTTTCCAGATCGATTGCGGTATCAGGATCCTCGGCGGCGCGAGCCGCAATGCCAGCATTCCCAAGCACTCCTTTCGCCTGCTCTTCAAGAGCGATTACGGGCGTCCCAGGCTGAAGTACGAGCTCTTTGAGGGCAACCCGGTAAGCAGCTTCGATACGCTGGTGCTCAGGGCCAATTATAATAACTCCTGGGTGCATTGGGATGGCGGGCAGCGCCGCCGCGCGATGCTCATCCGCGACCAGTTCGCCAAGGACACCACCCTGGACATGGGCCAGCCCGGAGCCCATGGGCGTTTCGTCAACCTCTACGTTGGCGGCCTGTACTGGGGTGTCTTCAACCTGGTCGAGCGTCCGAGCGCTCCCTTTGCCGCCGACCACATGGGTGGTGAAAAAGAGGAGTGGGATGCCCTCAACTCCGGCAACGCCATCGATGGAAACGGCACGGCCTGGAGCCAGGTCCACTCAGCCGCGGCGGGAGTTGGAGGAGATGCCGCCCGCCTTCTCGCCCTGCGTGAACAGCTGGACATAGAGAACCTCATCGACTACCTCCTGCTGAATTACTACGGGGGCAACCACGACTGGGACAACCACAACTGGTACGCGGCCCGGCACCGGGTGGAGGGCGGGCAGTGGAGGTTCTTCAGCTGGGATGCCGAGAGAATTCTCGAGGGGATCGGAGACAATCGTTTGAACGTCAACGAGGGTAATGCTCCAACGGGAATCCATAACCGACTGCGGAACAATTCCGAATATCGCCTGATCTTCGCTGACCGCATTCACAGGCATTTCTTCAATGGCGGAGCTCTGACTCCCGAGGCGACAGCTGCCCGCTTCCTGCGCCGGGCGGATGAGGTCGAGGTCGCCGTTGCCTGCGAGTCCGCAAGGTGGGGGGACTACCGCCGGGATGTTCACCAGTGGCGTAACGGTCCCTATGAGTTCTACCGTCCGGATTCGCATTGGCTAGTCGAGAAAAACAGGCTCCTGGCGACCTATTTCCCCAGGCGCTCAGAGCAGGTGCTGCGCACCTTGACCTCGGCGGGACTCTACCCCCGTATCGCGGCGCCGGTCTTCAGCCAGGGAGGCGGGCTTGTTGAGCCCGGCTTCGGACTCGCGATGACGCGGCCGGCAGGGCAACAGGGTGAGATCTACTACACTCTCGATGGGAGTGATCCGAGGGTGCCGGTGAGCGGCGCGGTCTCCGGCGCCGCGGTCCGCTACAGCGCGGCGGTTTCCATTTCGGACTATACGATCGTCAAGGCTCGCCTGCGCGCTGGAGCCCAGTGGAGCGCTCTCAACGAGGCGGTCTTTACCTTGCCTCCGGCTTACGACTCCCTGCATATCAGCGAGCTTATGTACCACCCCCCGGGGGGACGGGAATTTGAATTTATCGAGCTGGAGAATTCAGGGGAGCTGACCATTGATCTCTCCGGGCTCGCGTTTACCAACGGCATTGAATTCAGCTTTCAGGATGGTGAGGTGCTGCCGCCAGGCGAGCGCTATCTCCTCGTCGCCAACGAGGCGGTTTTCCAGGAGGCCTTCCCCGATGCCCCCGTCAGGGGGGAATTCGGTGACAGCCTCTCCAACGGAGGAGAGAAGCTCACCCTCAAAGATGGCGAGGGTCTGACCATCGTCTCCGTTGATTACGATGACGATGGCTTCTGGCCGATCTCAGCCGATGGCTATGGCCGGTCACTTGTACTCGCGGATCGGGAGGGTGACCCTGACAGGCCGCTCACCTGGCGTCCCAGCGCCGAGATTCACGGAAGTCCCGGGCGCGCGAATGGAGCTGCCGGTGTTTCCGCCGTGTGGATTAACGAGGTCGTCAACTCTGCCGGTGGAGGGGTCGAATTGTACAATCCCTCCGCGAGCGAGGTCGACGTCAGCGGCTGGCAGCTCAGTGATGAGCTGTCCGGAACGGGAGCGCTGCCCGGCTTCCAGTTGCCGGCGGCTTCCCTGATCCCTGCAGGCGGCTACCTGGTGATTTCCGAGGCCGCCCTGGGGGCGGCCGTCTCGTTTTCCGCTTCCGGCGGTGACATCTATCTCAGCTCTCCGGTTGAGCCCGCTGAATGGATCATTGGCGTGGGCTATGGCCCCGCCGAGGGAGGAGGGAGCAGCGGGACCTGGGTCCATTCGACCGGCCGGGATTTTACAGCGCTCGAGTCCCCGACCCTGGGAGCCGGGAACTCGAGTCCGCGTGTGGGCTCGGTTGTCGTGAACGAGATCCATTACCACCCGGCCGCGGAACCCGAAGGCCCGGAGCCTATGGAATTCGTCGAGCTCTTCAACCGGACCGAGGTTGAACAGCCGCTTTACGATTCCGAGCGGGGCGCAGGCTGGACGCTCAACGGACCCAGGGACCTGGCTGATGAAAATGAGTTCATCTTTCCTCCGGGAGCCTTGATACCCCCGAGGGGTTTTCTTTTGCTGGTCAGCGGAGATCCCGCGGTTTTCAGGGCGAGACACCAGGTGCCGGCCGGGGTCGTGGTGGTGGGTCCCTTTGCCGGCGGACTCGCCAACGATGGGGAGCGCCTGACACTGTCGAGACCATTGGCCGATGCTGAGCTGATCGTCGATCACGTGCGTTACAATGATCGCTCTCCGTGGCCCGCCGAGGCTGATGGCGGGGGGGCGTCGCTCGAGCGGGTCTCTACCTCGGCCTATGGGAACGAGGCCGCCAATTGGGGCGCATCCCTTGCCGCGGGCGGGACACCGGGGCGGCTGAACTCGATTGCTGAAGAGGATGAGCCCGGAGGCTGGCAGATCCCCGGGGATTTCAGCCAGGATGGACGGCTTGACCTCACGGATGCGGTAGCCCTGCTTGGATTCCTTTTCCAGGGGGCGCCCGCCGCGTTGCCCTGTGGGGACGGCACCGTCACCGACCCGGCCAACATCTCGCTGCTCGATGACAATGCCGATGGGGGAGTCAATCTCTCCGATGCGGTCTACGTTCTTGTCTACCTCTTCAGTGGAGGGCCGCCGCCGGTAGCTGGCGCCGATTGCCTGCAGATTTCCGGTTGCGAACAGGTCTGCGGCGAATGAAGGGACCCTCGGAAATCGTCAAGGATTCCTGGAGTCTCGGAGATATCGAGTTTGAGCGTACGGAAAGTTTCCGGGTTCCCGTTGCCCGGCTCTTCGGCTACGTCGCCGACCTGAGCAACCTGCCATCCTGGAGGCAGGAGGTCAGGACGGTCGCGAGTCTCTCCAGCGTCGAAGGAGCGGCAGTTCCCGGCGACAGCTTCGTTCTCGATGTCCTCCAGGGCGATAGCCAGGTGGAGGTCAGAGTTGAGATCAAGGCACTCGAGAAGAATCGTCTGCTGGAGCTGGAGATCTCTTCGAGCTCATACCAGGCGATCGAGCTCTATCGATTTGAAGAGGACGGAGGTAACACACGGCTCGAATTTTCCTTTAAGGCCACGAGACCCGGTCTCCTGGTGCGGACGCTGGCGCTCTTCATGGGCTTCGCTTTCAGGGAGGACCTGGAGAAGAAACTGGCGAGTCTCAGGTCCGCGGTCGAGGAGAGAGAGAGCGTCAGGAGCCGCCTGCGGCAGTATGGAGCCGCCGTACACGAGCGGTTGTGTCCCGCCTTCGAGGAGGCGCGCGTCAGCTATCCTCCAGCTTCTGTCCTGCTGGTGGGCTTGAAGCAGGAGCGTGTACTCGATGTCTATGCCCGCGGCAAGGGTCGGGACCTCGTGTTCATTTGCCGCTACCCAGTGCTGGGGGCGAGCGGGGCGGCCGGTCCGAAGCTGCGTGAGGGTGACCGCCAGGTGCCCGAGGGGGTCTATAC
>CAJWMA010000161.1 GCA_913042995.1 uncultured bacterium
CACCCCTGCTGCTCGAGCGCAGCATCCAGGCCCGGTTCCTCATCCCGATGGCGGTGTCGCTCGGATTCGGAGTTCTCTTCGCGACAGCCATCTCGCTCGTGATGGTGCCGGTCGGCTACCTCATTCTCGAAGATGTCCAGGCCCTGGGGAGGCGGATCCCCCGCTGGTGGCGGAAGTTCCTCCTCTGGTGGCGGGAGGACGACAAGCTGAAGGTTCCTGGAAAAGAAGACGGGGCGGAGCCGCGACAGGTCTCGATGCCTGGGACAGCCCCGCCCCCTGGGTAATCCGTGGGCGCCGGGCGGATCACTCCGCCGGCTTGGCGACCCCGATCACACCCTGGGAAATCCTCGCGCCGGCGTTGCCGGTGGGCTGGCCGCCATCGTCAACCTTCGCGTGGATAATAACGCCGCGGCCAACCACCGGATTGTGCAGGCCGGCCACCGAGATGTTCTTCGCAACGATGGTGTAGCTGGCCGCGCCGTTGGCATCGGCCTTGAGGTTTCCGAGATCACCTGCATGGCGCTGAGTCGTGGCCGGGAGACCATGGTCGTGACCTTCGGGGTTGTAATGGCCGCCGGTGCCCTTGCCGTTATCGAGCCGCACGTCGCCATATTGGTGAACATGGATCGCATGCTGGCTGTCAGGTGAGAGCCCTGTGATGTTGGCCTCGACCTTGACGCCATCCTTGGTCTGGGTGAACACGACCGTGCCGGCCGCCTTGTTGCCGGCAGTGGGATGCATGACCGCGACGACCTGCGAGAGACCCTTCCACTGCGAGCCGTGCTTGTGATGCGAGCCGGAGGCGCCCATGTGAAGAGTTCCGGTACAGGCGGTCCCTGTGCAGACAACGGCCAGAAGCAGAACGGCGAAACAGCAGCGCGAGAATGACTTCATGATCAGACTCCTTAATGAGTGTAGAACTTTTTTCAATGACTCCATCAAAGCCCGCCGCCAACAGGCGGGGCCCGCCATGTTAAAGCCACCGAAGCGATGAAAACAAGGGGTCTGCCCGCCTGTCAGGCAAGATAGCCAAGCTGGGAGAGGGTCTCGCCACAGGCCTCCTCGACCTCGGCGACCTGGTCGGGAGCCAGGTTTTCGCGGTAGCGCCCGATGCGACGGGAGTGGTTGTCCACGTAGTGGCGCACCTGCTTGAGGGCATGGTAGGAACCCTCGGTCTCATCCTGGATCTTCAGGCAAAACTCGGCGACGGCCCCGGGAGCATCGAGACCCATAAAGGCGAGCGCCTGCTCCACGATGGCGAGAGGGTGCTCAACCAGGCTCTCGTAACGAAGCTCCAGGTAGCGGTCGTCAAGACGGGCGCCGTCGGAGCGAGCCGTCTCAACAGCGATCCGCCACTGGTGCGCGCAGCGAATATGGTTCTCCTGCGGGTAACGCTCCAGCAGCTCTCGCCAACCGGGCACCTGCAGGTGCCCCCAGCCATCGCCCCGGTTGCGGAACATGAGGGAGGTCGCGGCGTCCCGGCCATCTCGAATGATATGAACAAACCTCCCCCAGGGGAAAAGCGTAGCCAGGAAGGGCAGGCGCAGAACATGTTTCGGGTTCTTCTCGAGCAACACCTCCCCAGGCTCTCCTCGCAGGCGGCCGGAAAACTCCTCGTAGACCCGGCGCGCGAGCTCCGGGTCGGCGGCGGCGGCCTCCAATCGATGGTCCGCCCCCTCCTCGACGATGGAGTTCCAGGTCGGGCTGAGCTCAAAAAGGTAGGTGACGGCGGGGTGCGAGGCCAGGGCCTCGCCGAGGATGGAGGTCCCCGACCGGGCGCAGCCCAGGAGGAAGACCGGGCGCGGGATCAGTCCGCGCCCCAGGTCCAGGATGTCGTCTGGAAGGGTAGGTATTTCTGCCATTTCTTTTCCACGTAATCCGCGCTGGGGCCGAACTCCCGCATGAACTCTTCGCCCCAACGGCGCTTGATCTTTGAAGAGCGCTCCCGGCGCTCCACGAGTCGTCCCTCGGAATCCTTGAACTTATGCCACGCGTAACAATCGAGAGCGTAGCTCTTATGCCCCCGCTCACGCGCGGCGAGGCTCAGGTCAATCCCATAGCAATGAAAGCCCGGCAGCTCCGCGTCGAACTCGATGCCGTTTCGCCGGCGCACGCCCAGCAATTGTTCATCCAGCGATTCAACCTCGTGGGGAAGGGGCCCCTCGAAATGGTAACCGCTGGGGTCTGACCAATGGCCTCTGAGTTGTTTCTTTTCGCCCGCGATCACGCCCAACGCCCCGACCGGACCGATGACGCCCCACTGCGGATCCAGCTCCTCCAGCTCACGCAGGCCGCAGAAGAACCGCTTCTCCCAGCCATCGTAGAGATAGAGATCCTGGTGAACGAAGAGAACCAGGTCGTTCCGCGCCCTGGTGAGCGCCTCGCTGTAGAGCGCCGAGATGCTCTCATAGCGCGAGTTGCCGGGGTTCTCCACCAGCAGAAGCTCATGGCGGCCGGCGCGGGCGACCGGCGAGGCCAGGAAATTATTGCGGAGCTCCTCGTCATCGTTCACAGCGACCACGAAGCTGATGGCCTCCCCCGCGACAAATCCTTCTTCGAGCAGGTTCTCGTGCTCAAGGGGATCGTAGGCGACGTTATAAGAAAAATCCCGGGTCGTATCGTTTCTTCGAACGCTGATCCGCTTGAGCGGGTAGGCGTACTCTGAGCGCACCTCGATACTGCAGGTGTCGTAGCTCTCCCTCACGCAATCCTCGTTCCAATAGAGGTAGCCGCGGTCTTCGCCGCAGAGCCTGCGATGGGGCGGCAGATCGAAGAGGAATCGGCCGGGGAAACCGGCAACCGCATCTCCCAGGAGGGTCAGGATGGTAGGAACGACATCAACCGTTGAGCAGGCGTGGGTTTCCCGCGCCGGAACCTCGTAATGCGCCTGGAGTACGGAGGGCAGCCAGATCGCCAGGGGAACATGGGTCAGGTCGCCGTGGAGACGCCCGCAATGATGAACCCGGCCGCGCTCGGGCTCGAAGCTCTCGCCGTGGTCGCTCATGAAGACAACGATGGTCTCCTCGAAATCGACCAGGCCAAGAATCTCCTCGAGGCGCCGGTCGTAGCTCCGAATGCCCGAGTCGTACTTGGCTGTGAGCTCTCGCTTCTGTTCCTCGAGCCCGACCCCCTCCGGCGGCTCACGCCAGATGTCAGGCCCATCTCGCACATCCCGCAGCGCCGGGTGGATCCCGGCATCGAGCCAGTCCGACGTCTCCAGGTAATAATCCCGCCCCATGTGGTAGTCGTGTACCAGGTTGCTGTGAAAAAAGAGGAACCAGGGCGACTCGGAGCCCTGGCGCTTGCCGAGAAAATCACGGGCGAGCTCGAAGGGACGGTCGTGATCTTCACGGTGCACCCACTCGTAGCTGTCAAAACCATCATCCCATCCGAAAGAGCGCCACTTGGCCGGGCGGCGCTTGAAGCCGAGGCTCTCGAGGTATTCGGACGAAATCCTGTCAGAGACGACATTGCCGTTGTTGGTGATCCCGGCCCTTTCGTAGTCGTCGCCAAGGTAGTCGCCGAGCTTCGGCTTCCGAAACCTCTGGTTGTGATCGCACAGACCGTGCCCCTCGGGAAGCTGGCCCGTGATAATCGAGGCGCAGCCCGGCAGGGTCCAGCCCACGGGCGAATGGCAGTCTGAAAAAAGAGTGGCGCCCTCGAGTCGATTGCCAAGCAGGGGCATGGTGTCCCGGCCATAGCCGTAAAAAGGCAGATGGCGCGCGCTGAGATCATCGGCGACCACCAGCAACACGTTAAAGCGGTGGCGGCGCTCCCCGGGAGAATAGGAAAGCTGTTTTGAGGAATCTTCGGGACTGGGCATCTGGCTTATTCTACTTTTCTTCAGACGAATCTCAAAGGCGCCCTATTCATCCTCGGCTTCGTTCTTTCCAGCGGCGCCCTCGATGTCTTCTACCTTCCTCTCAAGGCTTCTCAGGCGGTCATGCAGCCTCAAGAGCCCCAGGAACACGCCTGTGACGAAGACCATTTTTAACAGGTCCCAGAACATATCAGGCCTCCATTGTTGAATGTCTTCCGGCAATGAATCCCGTGAGAATACCGCGTCGGCATCGACCGGACCCTTGCCCTCAAGGCTTTCATTCCGTAGATTCTGCCAGATTAGTTGTCTCTTCGCCAACCACAGCAAGGATGTCCCCATGGTCCATCCAGACCGCTACTTTGATCCGGACCCGACCATCCGCAAGCTGGCCTCCGGCCTGTACCAGTCCGTAGCCGGCCTGCCTCTGGTCTGCCCGCATGGGCATGTCGATCCCCGCCTGCTGGCCGAGAACGAACCCTTTCCCGATCCGGCGAAGCTGATCATCATCCCCGACCACTATATTTTCCGCATGCTGTATTCCCAGGGGATCAGGCTTGCGGACCTCGGGATCGCTCCCCTTGACGGCGGCCCCTACGAAGAGGACTCCCGCAAGATCTGGCAGCTCTTCGCCGATCATTACCACCTCTTTCGCGGCACCCCCACGGCCGGCTGGCTCCAACATGAATTCGAAACCGTCTTCGGTATCGAAGAGCGGCTCAGCAGCGCCAACGCGATGGAGGTCTACGACCAGATCGCCGCCAGGCTCGCAACGCCGGAGTTCCTGCCCCGCGCCCTCTTTGACAGCTTCAACATCGAGACTCTCTGCACCACCGACTCCGCCACAGACGACCTCGCCTTCCACCGCCAGATTCTCGAAGACGACTGGGCGGGCTGTGTACGCCCCACCTTCAGGCCGGATGCCGTGGTCAACATCCTCGCGCCCGGCTGGAAGGCGGAGATTGAAAAGCTGGCGGAAGTCAGCGGCCGGGACATCTTGAAGCTCGGCGACTACATCAACGCTCTTGAAAATCGTCGGGAGTTCTTCCGGTCCCTCGGGGCGACAGCCACGGACCATGGCGTCTTCAGCCCCTACACGGCAAGCCTGGACGAGACCGCGGCCGAAGCTCTCTTCCAGCGGGCCCTGGCGGGAGAAGCCGACGAGGCGGACGCGAAACACTTCACCGGGCATATGTTGATGGAGTTCGCCCGTATGAGCGTCGAGGACGGGCTGGTCATGCAGCTCCACCCGGGCTCGTGGCGCAACCATAACACCTCGCTCTTCAACGCCTTCGGCGCCGACATGGGCTGCGACATCCCCGTGGCAACCGATTACACGCGCAACCTCCAGCCCCTGCTGGCGCGCTACGGCGACCAGGCCAACCTCACCCTGGTTCTCTTTACTCTAGATGAGTCGACCTGCTCCAGGGAGCTCGCGCCGCTGGCCGGACACTACCCCTGCCTCCGCCTGGGGCCGCCCTGGTGGTTCCAGGACAGCCGCGAAGGGATGACGCGCTTCCGTGAGCGCGTCACCGAGACCTGCGGGATCTACAACACCGCCGGCTTCAACGATGACACCCGCGCCTTCCCATCGATCCCCGCGCGCCACGACGTGGCCCGCCGCATCGATGCTAATTTCCTCGCGCGCCTGGTGGCCGAGCATGTACTCGAAGAAGACGAAGCGGCGGAGATGATCTCCGAGCTCGCCTACAACCTGGCAAAAAGCACCTATCGGCTCTGAAACCGGCGAGGGGACTCTCGGCGATAACCTAATTCGCCGCGGAACACCTCAGCTGATCCGCGGTCTCATCAAGACCCTCCTGCGGGAAGGGCTCTCTCGGAGGCCTCCCCCCCTGGAAGAGATAAGAGAGGGCGTAAACCGGATCGGTAACATTGAGCGCGCCATCATCGTTGACATCGCCGGCATCTTCGCAGGCCAGCGTCTGTCCCTCTCCGACGAAAAGATAGTTGAGCGTGGCAACCGCGTCCGAGATGTCGACTGCCGAATCGCCATTCGAGTCGCCCCGGACAAAACGAACGGGCACGGCCACAGCATCGAGTACCACCACCGGCAAATGGCAGTGATAGGCCTGGACCTCCGTGTCGTAGTACTCGTAGACCCGGCTGACGGGACCTTCTGAACGAACCGGATAGAGCGCGCGCATCTGGAAGGAAAACTCAACCGCCTCCCCGCTCGCCAGGGTGTCGACATAGATGATCACGCTCCGGCCGGCGACATCGACACGGCTCGCCGTGCCCGCCTCGACCAGGGCGTTCAGGCTTGCTCGCAGAGGCGAGAAGCCCGTCGGCACCCCGATGTCGGCGATCACCATGCCGGTGTTCTCCTTGGCGCCGGTGTAGACCATCCGAACCCGGGCATCGAGAATGTCATCGACCTCGATCCCCTCGCTGTCGTAGTCCACCGTGATCTCCATGTCTCTCGGCGGCGGCAGCTGCTCGTCAGGAAGGTTGAACTTGCTCGCCACCTGGAAACCTACGGAGCCGTCTCCGGCGGCGCGCAACCGCAAGGGCCCGGCCCCGAGCGGCAAGGCGAAAGTGTGCAGCAGGTCGAAGTTGTCTTCGTTAACCAGGAGGCTCTCGATAACATTGTCGCCATCCAGCAGGCTGAGGGTCAGCGAGATGTCCCGGCGAACGGTCCGCGCGGCCACGAAGAGAGCCCGGATCGCCACCACCGTGTCCTGGGTTGAGCCGCCATAGCCTCCTATGGAATTCCTCTGCGTGGTCAGCCAGTCGATCGCCGCCGCCGCCTGGGGCCGCCCCGAAAGGAGCAGGGCCAGCGCCGCGTAGCCGGTCGTCTCAACCGGGTAGGGCTCCCAGTGAAGACCCGTCCCCTCGCCAATCGCGAGCTCAAGCAGCCGGTCCACGACGCCTTCGGCGGCCGCCTCGTAACCATCAATCGCCTGCAGGGCCACCGCCGCGATGGAGAGAGAATAGGCGTCGTTGTTGACCCGCGAGCGGTTGGCAGCGAGATACTCTGCCGCCCGGCTAATAGCGCCCGCCACGCTCTCCGCCACCTCTACACCCTCAGCGTAATCGGTAAGCGCGCGCGTGACATAGGCCGCCATCGAGTAGGCGTTCTCGAGGCCTCCATCCATCTCCCGGTGGATCAGGAAATCGTCCGTCTGGAAAGAGCCATCCGCGTTCTGGCGAGAAACCAGCATCCCGGCGCAGCGGGCAAGCACCGCCTCGTCGATGTCGCGAACCTCTCGCGCGCCGGCGAAGGTCGAGAGAACAAAAGCGCTCAGCCACAGGCTGCCCTGGGGCCCGCCAAAGGCCGCGAAACCGCCATCGTCGCTCTGGTAGGTCAGCTCTCTCTGGTAACCGGTGTTGACGAAGAATTCCGCCTGGATACGGATCTCGGGACTCAACTCTCCCACCTCACGCAGGTACTTCAGGATCTCGATGTCCGGAGCCAGGAAGATCATGTTCTGCTCGCCGCAGCCATAGGGCATCTGCAGAAGGTCCGCGATGTTGTTCATGGTCTGGGCGACCGGACTCGGGGTGACATTCAGGTAGGCGCGCTGCGAACCATTGATCACGTCACCTGGAAAGGTGGGCGCGAGCTCGACGGTCTGTCCCGCCTCGATCACGCTGTTAAATACCCGTTCCGCCGGGGTCCCCTCGGCGACCACCTTGATCGACTTGCGCACGGCATCGACCCGCTTGGAGCCAGAGGCCGTAACCTGGATCTCGTATTCACCGACCTCGACCGGCCGGATCGGAAAATAGACCGCCTTCGCGGAACCGGCGGGCACCGTCACCGTCGCGCCCGGGCTGCCAAGCAGCTCATACCATTCTCCCTCGCCGAAGCTGAGAGAGACCTCCTGGTCGCTGTCGAGGTAATTGAAAACGTCGACCTTAACCGGGAACTCCTCCCCACGCGTCACATCGTAAGGCAGAGATGGATTGACAAAGAACTCCTGGAAGGCGGTCAGCTCCGCCTCGCCGAAGCCGATGCCGCCGGGCGAGGTGGCAACCGCCGAGAGCTTCCAGCCGGTGATGTTGTCGGGCGCCTCGAGCTCGACAGTAACCCGGCCATTCTCATCCGTGAGCAACATCGGCTCCCAGGTCCAGGTCTCGGGGAAATACTGGCGGACACGGACCGCCTCGCTTCCAGCTCCGCCGGCGGGAGCTCCGCCGGCAGCCGCGGGCTCTCCGTCCAGATCGGCATCCGGCGGCTGAGCGGGAAAGGGGCCGAAATCGTCCACCTCCTCCAGCCAGTCCCCGCGCTGAAAGTTCTGTCCCCTGCGCACCGAGATGTTGTCGCTCGCCGCAACGCCCAGGCCAACGCCCTCGATAATGTCCAGCGCCCCAAGACTCGGGGGCCTCTGGGGGCCGCCCCATTCCTGGAAGGGCCCTCCCGGACCGCCGCCGGGGACGCCAGGTCCGCCTTCTTCCTCGTGAAGCTCAGCGCGTGGCTCGAGAAAGCGGCTCTCAAGCTCGGCAAAAACCCGGGCAAGGTGCAGTCGGCTCTTGCCGAGAGCCAGGACTGACTGGTCAACAACAGCCAGGCCGACCAGGGCCCGGCCTGGCTCGCCCGTCTCAACGGTAACGCTCACCGCGTCCCCCGGCTCGACCTGCTCCCGGTCAAAGCTCGCCTGGACCTGAAGGCTGGAGGCGGGGTGAACCTCGATCAC
>CAJWMA010000162.1 GCA_913042995.1 uncultured bacterium
CGGCGGCCTTCGGGAAATTCCGCGAGGCTGGCGGCGTGAACGAACTTTATCTTGCAGGTATCGAGCTCGAGCTTGCCTTGGAGGAGAAGGCCGACACGAAGAAAGAAAACAAGGGCAAGCTTCGCAGCCGGGAGAAAATTCTCGAGTGGGCCCGGGGACATGTCGACGGCCGCAAGGGACAGGTGCTGGCCCTGGGCGGCTACATCGAGCTCCTGTGGCTGGCTGGAGAAAGGGAAAAGGCCGCGGTCGAGTTTGATGTTCTCCGGGGGCTCTCAGGTAAGCTATACCTCGAGACCCCGGTATTTGAGCGGCTCGCCCCGATTGCCCGTGAGCTGGGACATAAGGGAGACTGGCGGCAAAAATATGCGCAGCCGTCCGATGTAGGAGTTCGACCCGACCTGGCCACCCTCGGTCCGTTTCGCTGGCAGGCGCCGAAGGCCGCGCCCTGGAAGCTGAAGAATCACAAGGGAGCTGAGCTGAGCCTGGCCGGGTACAAGGGCCAGCCGGTCTGCATCATCTTCTACCTGGGCTACGGCTGTATCCATTGCGCTGAACAATTGAACGCCTTCGCTCCCCGGATGAAAGATTTCAAGGCGGTGGGGCTGGACGTTGTCGCGATCAGCAGCCACAACCGGGAAGATCTCAAGAAGTCCCTGGCTGCCTACGATAAGGGTGAGTTTCCTTTCCCGCTGGTAGCCAATCCTGAGCTCGATGTATTCAAGGCCTACAGGGCCTACGATGACTTTGAGGACCTGGCATTGCATGGCACCTACCTGGTCGATGAAAATGGCTCTATTCTCTGGCACGACATCAGCTATGAACCCTTCATGGAGCCTGAGTTCGTTATCTCGGAATGGTTGAGGCTCTCGGGCAGAAGTCGTCCGCCGGCCCTGGACCGCCGTAAGAAGCTCTGACGCCGTCCTTTAGGGTTGTCATTAAGACATCTTGTTAATCCGCTATTCAGGCGTGTAGAGTAGTGTTTGCCTGTGTTGTCCAATGAATAGGTAGTCATGCGGTTACGGGGGGTTTTGTTTATGCGAGAGCGACTCAACATTTTCATCATCGTATTGCTGGCGGGATTGTTCTCGGTTGCCTTGCCAGTCGATGCGCAGGTCATCATCAACGAATTCCTGGCGGATAACGCCCTGACGAATTTCGATGATGACGGTGATAACGAGGACTGGGTCGAGCTCTACAACCAGGGCGATGAGGATGTTGATCTGCAGGGGTATTTTCTCAGCGATAACCCTGACGATCCCCGCCGGTGGGAATTTCCGTCTGTCATTCTACCTGCTCGCAGCTACCTGCTGGTCTGGCTGTCCGGTAAGGATCGGCACGTGCCGCCGCCGGAGGCGATCGAAGATAACGGCGCCACCATGGCCTTTGAGCCGGTCTTTATACGGCGCGGCTCGCAATGGGATTACAGGGTGGCTGATCCTGCGGATGGAGCCCCTCCCCAGGGCTGGAATCTTCCCGGCCAGCCTTTTCCAGGAAGCAGCCGCGGCACCGCGGGTTTTGGTTACGGAGATGGCGATGATTCGACTGATGTTCCCGAGGACAGCAACGCGGTCTTCACGCGCCGGGAGTTCGAAGTCCCCAACCCGGCGGCGATCACCAACCTGGTATTGAAGGTCGATTACGATGACGGGTTTATCGCCTTTATCAATGGCGTTCGTCTTGCCGAGAGCAACGCGCCGGCCGGCGAGGTGGACTTCAGCATCGAGGGAACCTCCAAGCACGAGGCCGGAACAGCCGAGACCTTTGATCTCAGCGCCGGAATCGAGGCCCTGGTTGAGGGGACCAACATTCTCTCTGTCGTGGGGTTGAACACTCTCGACCCCGGGAGCTCCGATATGTCGCTGCACGCGGAGCTGGGAATTGTCCCCAATGTTCTTCACGCCAATTTCAGCCTCGAGCGGGAGGGCGGAGAGGCCATTCTCTTCAGCAGCCCGGCCGGCGAGCTGCTTTCCGGTATCGCCTATCCCGAACAGACCGAAGATCACTCCTACGGTATCCATCCCAATGGGACAGGCGAATGGTATTACCTCCTGACTCCGACACCCGGGGCGGCGAATGAGACCCGGGCTTTTGAGTCGCCGATCTCGACCAATGTCGCGCTCTCTCCTCCCCCAGGGTTCTACCAGGGAACCCAGCAGATCGTGATGAGCGCTGAGCCGGAGGGGCTGCTCGAGATCCACTATACGACGAATGGAAGCGAGCCGACGACCAACAGCGCCCGCTACAACTCGCCGGTACGGGTTACCGGCAATACGGTGTTTCGAATCGCCGGCTTCATCGAGGGCGGCGAGCGGGCCACCGCGATCCAGTCAGCGAGCTATTTCATTCCCGGGCGATCCTTTGACGGCGGCACCATCGATCTTCCTGTGCTGTCGATCTCCATGCCAGCCGATGATTACAGCACCGTGCACAACTCCACAGGCGCTCGCGGCCGGGGGTCGGAGCGGGAGGGCTATTGGGAATACTTCGATGAAGATGGCGACCTCAGGGTCTCGACAGGTTTCGGATTGCGTCTCCACGGAGGCGCCGGGCGCGGCGGCGGCTTCAGCACCAAGAAGGCCTACAAGGCCTACTTTCGGGGAGTCTACGGTGACAAGAAAATGCATTACCCGGGTTTCATGCCCAACTCCGATCTGGAGAAGTTTGACAAGTTTGTCCTGCGTTCAGCTTTCAACGATGCGATCGGCCGGAACGGAAACGGTTCTCTGCTGCGAGATCAGCTGATTCGCGACCTGCATGGCCTGATGGGCGCTCCCCATTCGCACGGCACCTGGTGCAATCTCTACGTAAATATGCAGTATCGGGGCATCTACAATATTGTCGAACGGATGGACGAGGAATTCATGAAGTCCTATTTCCCCGATGAGGGAGATGACTGGGACGTCATCAAGACCGGCGACTCTGTGCTGGTAGGCGACAGCCAGGAGTGGAACCGGATCAGGGATTTCATCAACCAGAATGATTTCTCCCGCGACGAGGTCTATGAAGAGTTCGGCGAGTTTGTTGATATTCCTAACTACACCTCCTACATGATCGTAAACATGTGGGCGCAGAACCATGACTGGCCCCACAACAACTGGTACGCGGCGCGTCCGCGTATCGAGGGAGGAAAGTGGAGGTTTTTCTGCTGGGACGCGGAATTTGGCATCAGCCTGAGCCCTGGCGGATATTCCAGCGACACCTTTGAGTTTGTCTTCGGGCGCAATGGGCGGCTGGCGGACATTATCGAGGCCCTGGTCGACAATCTCCGCTACCGGCGGTTCTTCCGCAACGAGACCGAGCGTTTTCTCGATGGGCCTCTTCGCTCGAGCATCACCCGCGGCGTTTTGAGCGGCCTGCGGGCCAAGATTCTTCCGGACATCGAGGATGAGCTCGAGCTCGTCGGTCAGAGCCGCAACCGTTGGGACAGCAACGTTTCCACTATGCAGACCTTTCTCAACAACCGGAATACTCCTTTTCGCAATGACGTGCTGAGCTCTGGCCGTCTCACCGTGCCGGCCGATCTCACGCCGAGCATCCGAAGCGTGACTCCCTCGGAGATCGTCAACTTCGGCGATGTCGTGGTCCGGGTTCGCGGGGTGAGGCTGACCGCGGATACGCAGATTTTTTTCAACGACATCCAGGGAGAGACAGTAGGCTTTCGCGGAACATTCGGCGGGCTGGAGGTGAGGGTGCCGTTTGATGGGTCCCTTGTCGGTCCGGTGACGGTTCGCGCCTACAATCCGGAAGCCGAGCTCACCTCAGAAGACATAGCCGGATTGCTTACAGTTTCTTTTCCGGTTCCGGTCGTTACCGGGGTGCAGCCCAATGTCGGCTCCGGCGCGGGAGGAGAGACGGTCTTCCTGAGCGGAGGCTTCTTCTTCGAAGGCGCCGAGGTCTATTTTGGAGACCAGCAGGCGCCCGAGGTCAGGCGCTTCGGGCCGAACGCGGACAGCACGGTTCTGCTGGAGGTGACGACCCCGGCCGGGCAGGGCCAGGTCGAGGTGCGGGTGGTGAATACCCGGCCCGGCAGATCTGAATCAATCGACAGTGTGACCTTCACCTACGAGAGCGCGGAGGGCTTCCTTCGCGGTGATCCCGATTCGAGCGGAGATATCAATCTTACGGATGCCGTGCTGGTGTTGAACTACCTCTTTGCCGGCGGGGCGTCTCCGGGGTGTGAGGCGGCCGGGGACAGCGATCGCAGCGGGGACATCGGGTTGACGGATGCCATCCAGATCCTGAATTATCTCTTCCTGGGGTCCGACGGATTCCCCGCGCCTTTTCCGGAATGCGGCCAGGATCCCCTTGGCGAATTGCTGGGTTGCGAAGCGACACGCGCCTGCGAGTAGAGCCGCTGTACGGTGACCGCCCTATTCGGCCAGCTTGCGCCAGCTGATGTTGCGCAGAGCGGCGGTGGTCTGGAAGGTGGCCAGGCCCAGCGGTCGCGATTCTTCGACCTCTATCCGTACCCCGATCTCGCGGTCCTTGGTGTCGGCATCGACAATCTGCTCATTCTGAAGCCAGGCTTCGAGCTTGTCCTTCGTTACCCGCAGCCTGACTGAGTACCAGATGCCGTTCTTGAAGTTGGTTGAGGTCGTGGTTTCGTTGTTGGCGGCGTCTTCTCCATCGAGGCAGGAGATGCCGCAAACCGTTCCGCCCCATCCTCCGAGGATCAGCGAGGCAAAGCTGTCGTTCACCGGGAAGGTGAGCCCGCAGAAGAAGTCGGAGCCTCCGGCCCGCATGGCCTCCAGCCGGATCTCGTAGCCCATCTTCGGGAAGTTGCCAGCCCAGGTGATCCCGCTGAGCACCTCACCGGCCGGGATGATCAGCGTCCGGTCACGGGCGTAGGTTACCCCGGGATTCAGGAAGTCTGATTGTTTCCATTCTCCCAGGCTGGTTCCGTCAAATAGCGGCGCCCAGTTCCCATTGTGGCCGTTTTTACCGGTGGTCGTAAGCTGGCAGCCGGTGAGGCAGGAGAGGATGCAGAGACAGGACAGCAGGCGGATCGTTCGCGGGAACATCTCAGTTAATCTCCAATAGTTCGACTTCAAAGACGAGGGTCGCGTTGGGCGGGATCACTCCACCCGCCCCGGTGGGGCCATAGCCGAGGTCTGATGGGATGGTGAGTTTTCTTTTTCCACCGACCTTCATGCCGCAGACACCTTCGTCCCATCCGGCGATGACTCGCCCGGCCCCCAGGGGGAACTGGAAGGGCTGGTTCCTGTCCACGGAGCTGTCGAATTTCGTACCATCGGTCAGCCACCCGGTGTAGTGGACGCTCACGTTGTTACCGGCCTGGGCCTCCTCTCCATCTCCTTCCGCGAGGTCTGTATATTGGAGACCGGAGGGTGTGGTTACGGTGTCTTCGTTTTCGATTTCGTCCTGCGACATCTCAATTCCTTTCGGTGATCGTTTATCCAGCCCGGCCCGGCCGGGCCTTCCCGGCGGATCATAGCAGCCCGGGCGGGCGCTCAGCTACCCATCCTTTTTCTTCCCGGCTTCTTTCTTCTTTTTCTTCTCTCGCCGCTCCCTCTCGTATTCCTTGTAGCCCTCGACCAGTGCCGCTGGCCATTCGAAGCGTTTTTGCGGGTCGACCTTGTAGCCGGCCAGGTGTCCGGGCTGATCCCGGCCGCCTGGATTCGAATAGCGCCATTTTCCATAGCCGAAGATCTCCCGGATCAGCGCGGAGAGCCCCGGATCGTATTCGAGGAGCTCCTCGCGGGTGTCGACATGATTGTGGTCGTGGTCCGGGGGGCGGTTCGTGTTGAACCAGGACTGGACGCCCTCGGCCCAGTATTCATGGTGGTTGTTGGCCGCGTACTTGGTCTTCCACAGCCCTTTTTTCATGGCCGCCTGGTAGGCCGCCTTTAGCCTGCCATCGAATGACGGGTCGACCAGGTCCAGCCCGGTATTGTGCATGGCGTGCGCGAATTCGTGGATCAGGATGTTCTCGGCCCTGTAGGGGTCGCCGGTTATTCTCAGGAGGTTCTCTTCGCCGCAGCTCACAGATGGTCTTCCATGCGTGGCGCCCAGCCCGCGGGCTCGCTTATCCCAGAACTTGGGAGGCTCCAGGTCGCTGTGTTCAGGCACCTGCGTGGTGAACTCATCGCAGGCCATGATGGTAAAGCGGATCCTGTTCCTGGCCATGGCATCCAGGATGTCGTCGCGGCCCTCGAGCATCTGGTGGATCAGGTAGCCGGCCTCCAGGAGCGCGTAGTCTGAGACTTTTTCCGAGGAGACGACAGGAAAGGCGCCAAGGCTGAGGACCTTTTTGTAAAAGGGCTTGAGCCTCAGTCTGCGGCGCAGCTCGTCGGGGATCGCTCGGACCTCGAGCTCGAGTTTGCGCCGAACGGCGCCTTCTTTTAACCGGGGATGGGTGCCGTTGAGACATTCCTCGATATTGGTATACCCATCTCCGTCCGGGTCTTCCGCCGCGTCGCTGTCGGCCCTGGGCAGGAGCCCGTAGGCCCTTTCCCAGTTGGTGCGCATGCCATCCTGGTCGGCATCCCTGCGCAGCCAGGTGAGATGCTCCTCTTCTTCTTCGTTCCGGTAGCTGGGCTCGAGCTTCGGCCACCCGCCGACCTGCTTCTGCGAATCGATAAGCCCACCCTTCCCGGAGCGAACCTGCTCGACGATTCTCGCGTCCACCGCATCGCGAACCGGTTTGCTGGCGCCGGCCTCGTAGAGCACCCGGCGGTAGGCGGACCGCGCATCATCTGTCGTGACAGGAGCCACTGGAAAGGGCATCTCCCGCCGGTTTTTCTTTTCCAGGCCCTTGACGGCGCTCCAGGGGTCGTCCTCTCCGCCTTTTTTACCTTCCACCAGGTTGCCGGCGGCATGCATCTCGGTTGTCTTCGTCGCTGAAAAGATGTCCGTCGCCTTGATGTAGTTTCCGACGTAATTCACCCTGGCCGGATCTTCCGAGGTGTAGCCCCGTCCGCCCTGGTAGATCACGTTGTTGCGGAAATCAAAGAGGATCGACCCGTCGCCATAGGTGCCGGGCCGCGGAGAGCGGCTTCGATGGTGGGCGTAGAGGTTGTGGTGGAAGCTGATGTTGCCGTTGGTTCGGACGAGAGAGCCGTAGCCGTGGGGGCCCTTTTTATGGAAGCTGTCGTTCAGGCTCTCGCTGATGATGCACCACTGGACCGTAACGTTCGAGATGCCGGCCCCGGAGACCGAGAGGGTCTCATCGATGGACCAGCTTGCCGAGCAATGATCGATGATCACGTCGCGGCTGCCCGCGGAAACTGAGATGGAATCCAGCTCGCGTTTCATGGTGTCGCCGGGGCGCACCCGGAGATAGCGGACCACCACGTCATGGGTGACGATCTTGAGCCCGTAGTTCTTGAGGCAGATCCCACCCCCGGGCGCCGTCTGTCCGGCGATCGTGACATAGGGCTTCGAGAGCACGATGGCGCTCTCCAGCTCGATGGTGCCGGCCACATCGAAAACGATAATCCTCGGCCCCTCGGCCTCGCAGGCCTCTCGCAGGCTCCCCGCGATGACCTGCTTTCCTCCTCTCTTGTAGTCCTCCAGGGTCCTGACGACAAAGACCTTGCCGCCGCGTCCGCCCTTTGAGCCGGCCCCAAAGCCCTCGGCCCCCGGGAACGCCGGGAGGTCAGCTCCGTGGGCGAGGGGGCTGAGCAGAAGCTGGAGGCACAGGCCAAGCAGGATGCCTGGCGGCGCTGTTGTGGCGAGAGGTTTTATTTCCATGTGGGCTCCGTGGTAGTCCGCGCGGAGGTGACCGTTAACCGGTTCTTTTTACCCCGAGGAAGGGGAAGGGTCAACCGGCCCCGGAATGGTTCGCTTGGGGTTTGTCCGGGCTCCCCAGTCTGGGTTAAGATACTCGTTCATTCGTCCTGCGAGGGACGGGTGTTCCCAATGTGTCTGATTTATCTTGCTCCGAATTTTCCCACGGCCCCGGCCGCTGAGGCGGTCGCGGCGTTTTCCTGGAGATGAACATCGTGATGCTTAACCTTCGCACGGCTCTTTTCGCCTCGTTGACCCTGGTCTTTGTTGCAAGCCTGGGCGCCCCCGCTTTTGTTACGGCGGCCGACAAGACCGTGGTCTTTGTCGCCGGCCGGGACAGCCATGGCTTCGGTTCGCATGAGCATGGCGGCGGCTGCCGCTATCTCGCGGCCACCCTCGAGAAGAGCCTGCCCGGGATCAAGACGAAGGTCCACGCGGGAGGCTGGCCGAAGGATGCGTCGATTTTCGATGGAGCCTCAGCGGTCGTGCTCTACATGGACGGCGGCGGAGGACATCCGGTCAACCGTCATCTCGCGGAGCTCGACAAGCTCATGAAGAAGGGGATCGGGCTCGCCTGCATCCACTACGCCGTGGAGGTTCCCAAGGGCAAGTCCGGGAATTATTTTCTCGACTGGATCGGCGG
>CAJWMA010000163.1 GCA_913042995.1 uncultured bacterium
GGATGGCTGTTGAAGAAATCGCCGGCCAATTCGATGCGCGCTCCTGCACCTTCCATCGCGCGATCGAGGATCACAGCTTTCTTGAGCTGATCGCGCAAACCGGCCTGCCGCCGCACATCGCCGAGGTGGCTGTTCGAATACCCTTTGGCAAAGGAATGGCCGGCATCTGCGCCGAACGCCGTGAGCCTGTGACCATGTGTAACCTGCAGACGGACGACTCCGGGGTCGCCCGGCCCGCCGCGCGCGACACAAAAGTCGAGGGGGCCGTGGTTGTCCCGCTGCTCATCGACGGCGAGGTTGCCGCCACGATCGGCATCGGCAAGAGTGGAGAATACGACTATTCCGAGGGCGAGGTGGACGCGCTTGGACAATGCGCGGCGGCCTTGATGTCCTCGCTCTAGCCCCGGGATCTGGCACCTGAGATCTGGTACCTGAGATCCGGCACCTGAGATCCGGCGCCTGAATCAGGGCCTTTGGCGGAACCTCCAGGCGCCCCGGCCTGCGGCCCGCTCAACCGTCATCATCATATGGTCAATGACCCGCCGGTCGACCCCCGCCCGGTGAAGATCCAGTACATCCTGGCTATCCATTACATAGACGGTACGAGAGCGCTCAATTTCCCGGATGATCCCATCGGAAGACTTGCCCTCCCGCGACAAGGCGATAATCTCCCTCGTTTCGAGTGGGTCGAGTACATATTGTCTTCGATGGCAACCGCTTACCGCCGCCGCCAGGATCAGTAAAAGCAGGGCTGTTTTCATTCTGTTCGCCTCAAAAGCCTTCGCTCGTTTCTCCGCGCGCGGGACTCACCCGGCACGAGCCGGAACCAGAATCGCACAGGAACTGGACACCCGGGTACCATTTTTAAGCGGAAAACGAGGACCCCGCAGACGCCAGGGCCGCCTCTACAGCTTCGATGGCGGCAGGCCGGACAAACACAACGTTTTAATTCTCGGCCAGTTACGACCGATGGCGGGGCCGCGCGCTTCCATCTCATCGTTTTTTGAACGTTTGGGCACGGCACTTTCTATATGGCCTTGTGTAAACAAAAGAAACAACCTGCGAGATCACTGACCCGAAAAAAAACTGAACCAAACAATTCGAAAGGCCGGGTGCGCGCCGCCGCAGCCACAAGCTGCGGCCCCGATAACCTGCGCGACCTTGTCGTGGTTCCCCGACCGCGACATTAACCCGATCCGTCGGCGTCCCCTTGCCGGCTGAATCTACCCCCTTCTATTCGCGACGGAGCACTCCCCTGACCCGTCCGACTAAACCCGAAACGCGGCCCGGCCTTTCAGCTTTCTCCTCCCCCCTCCGCCGCCCTCAAGCTCCTCCACTCTCCTTCGGCCCCTTGCCGAGCTTACGATGCAGGCGCCGAACCTTGAACAGATCGAGCGCCATCTGAAACGGGCTGAACAGCCCCAGGCGGCTGTCACCCGCCTCATGCCATTCAACCGGAACCTCGACAATCGAATAGCCCAGGCGACGGGCGAGATAGAGCACCTCAACATCGAAGGCCCAGCCCTCCAGGCGCTGGAGAGCCAGCACCTCGCGCGCCGCCTTCGAGCGGAACATCTTGAAGCCGCATTGGGTATCGTGGATGCCCTTGAGCACCAGGACATGGACCAGGGTTCTCCAGCCCCAGGCCATGAGCTTGCGCGGCCAACTCCGCCTGACCTGTTTTTCTCCATCGAAACGCCGGCTTCCAATCGCCACATCGGCCCCGCCATCAAGCGCATCCAGAAGCGCCAGAGCCTCCTCTATAGGAGTCGACAGGTCTACATCACTGAAGAGAACGGTGTCGAGCTCGGCCTCCAGCATGCCTCGCTTGACGGTCTCTCCCTTGCCCCGGTTAACCTCGTTGCGAAGATAGCGAACGTCGGTAAACTCCCGCACCACCGCCTCGGTATCATCCGCCGAGCCATCATCGACGACAATCAGCTCGTAACGATCAAGCTTCTCCCTGCAGAAGCGGGAGACGCGGGCAAGCGTTTCGGGCAGACGCTCAGCCTCGTTGTAAGAGGGAAATACTATCGAGAGCTCTCGCACGAAGACTTCCTTTCAGATTTGCTGTCCGGCCGGCCCGGACCACCAGGTCCGAAGGAATCATAACCGCAGACTTAACAGAACACAGGCAGAGAACCGCGCCTATTAAGAGACGATGGCAGTCGGCCTCTTTATTCAATCCTCCGGCAAAGAACGCCGCCGTGACTTGATATCCGAACGCCTCTTTTTGTGTTTCAGTCGACGTTCGTTCGAGGCCTTCGTCTTCCGGGTGGGCACTCGCCGCCGCGGCCGCTTCGCGGCCTTCTCGAGCAATCCCCCCAGCTTTTCGATACAGTCCTCGATATTGCGCCCCTGGCTGCGAAAGCGGGAAGACACCACGATGAACTCCCCCTCGCGATTGAGATGCCCGGGATGAAGGGCGGCCAGCCGGGCACGCGTCGCCGGAGCGATCCAGCCCGCGCTCTCAAGATGAAAACGCACCTCCACCCGGGTCGCGACCTTGTTGACATTCTGCCCGCCCGGACCGCTTGAGCGCGAAAAGCTGATCTGCAATTCTTCGCGGGGGATCTTCATGCGCTCAGTCAAGCTGTGGATAGATGTTGCCGCGTACGATGGTGTGGCTGACCCGCCCGGGAAACGTGACCCCCTCAAAGGGAGACCAGCCAGAGCGGCTCTTGATTCCAGAACGGCGCACCGTAAAGCTCTCTTTTTTCAAAACCGTCAGCGACCCGACGAAGCCGGGCTCAACCCGCCCGTAGCGATGAGGAAGGTATCGGCCCAGAAAACGTCCCGGCACCTCGCAGCAGGCGCGCTGGATCGTCTGCAGATCGAAGCCCTCCTCGAGCAGCCAGAAGAGGAAGGCGCCAAACGTGTCGAGCTGAGTTACGCCCGAGATGCCGCGGTCTTTTTCTTCCAGGGTGTGCGGAGCGTGGTCGGTGGCAAGGCATTCGATGTCTCCTGAGCGCAGGCCCTCGATCAGGGCTATCCGGTCAAGCCGGGTGCGAATGGGCGGATTGCACTGCAGGTAGGAAGGGGTCGAGAAGGCCTGGGCGTTATCCTGATCGTAGTAGAGGTGGTGCGGAGTGACCTCGGTCGTGACGCGAAGCCCCCGCTTCCTGGCATCGCAAATCAGCTCGAGGCCTGCCGCGGTCGAGAGGTGACAGATATGAGGCCTGATCCCGTAATCTTCGCCCATCCTGAGGATCAGCTCGATCGCCTCCACCTCCGCCTCCGGCGGACGACGCAGGAAATGCGTTTCGGCGTCTTTATTGTCTTCAAGAATGACGGGATCTTCCGCGTGAAAAGCGACGAATTGACCCTGGTACCTCGACAGCGTCTCCCTGAGCACCTCCTCGTTTCTGAAGAAGAGGTGGCCGATGCTCGGACCCATGTAGGTTTTATAGGGCACCTCGAAAGAGAGCGGCCCGGTTCCCGGCCCGACGCCCGCGTAGAGCAGGATGTCCACCAGGCTGCCTGCGGTCAGGCTCTTCTTCTTTCGGTAGCTTTCATCATCTACCGGCGCCTCGGGATTGTTGGGCATGTCAACAATCGCCACAACACCTCCGTTGACCGCCGCCTCCCCGGCTGTCTGAAAGGATTCCTTGTAAATCTCCTCGCCGGAGGGATCTTCACGCGCATGCACATGCTGGTCAATGATGCCGGCCAGGATGATGTGCTCATCGTCGAGTACAAGGTCTCCCGTCCCGCGCGCTTCGCCGGTCTCGACGATCAGCCCGGTGGAGACGTCGATCTCGACCCGCCCACGCGCCAGCTCCCCCCCGCCATCCGCTGGAACCAGGTTCCCCTCTACGATCACTAGATTGCTGGACTTGGTAATCATGCAAACTCCGCTCCTTGTCGGACCCGGAGCCTAACAGGGTCCCCGGCTGAAGTCCACATGTCCAGGCGGGGGATGGGATAAACGGTTTGCAGTCTTTGAAGCTCTAGCTATATTACCGTTTGCCGCAAGGGTGACGGACACGCCGCTTTGCCGTCCGAAACGCCCCGGCCCGACCAACGATGACGGGTACGGCGGATCACGTCGCAAGG
The DNA here is from genome assembly GCA_913042995.1 of uncultured bacterium. Taxonomy (GTDB): domain Bacteria; phylum Planctomycetota; class UBA8108; order UBA8108; family UBA8108; genus UBA8108. Next base: position 4,057 of record CAJWMA010000163.1, read on the forward strand.
ACGGCGGATAACGGCAGGGGCAGCCCTGCAGGCCGGCCTTGCCCGCGCGTGATGCTTTCTCTCGAACAAACAACCCCCCCAGGAAAGGATTCCCGTGAACACCGAACCGGAAATCGACAAAGAAGAAGAACCTTCGCCCGTCGATGAAGAAGAACTCGAGAACGAAACGGATGCTGGCAATGAAGATGTCGAGCCCGCGGCCGATGACGGCGCTGAAGAGGCTGGCGGCCAGGAGGGTTCGGACGATGAGAGCGCCGACGGCGAAGAGATCAGCGCGGCGGAGGCCGATGATGACGATGACTCCCTGGGCGCGACCTGCACGATTGAAGACGCCGGCCCCTGCAAGAAGGTGGTGAAGGCGACCGTTCCGGTGGAGAAGGTCAAAAAGATCCTCGCCCACAATTACGAAGAGCTCTCCTCAACAGTACGGCTGCCGGGCTTCCGACGCGGGCGCGTGCCGCGCCGGCTCCTTGAAAAGCGGTTTGGTGAAGATCTCGAAAAGGATGTCAAGGAGAGCCTCCTTGCCGAATCTTTCGACGAACTGCTCGAAGACAAAGACCTGAAGGTGCTGGGGAGTCCGAACTTCGACAAGATCGAGTTCAACCCCGAAAGCGACTTCACCTACGAAGCGGAACTCCAGGTCTATCCCGAATTTGACCTGCCCGAATACAAGGGCATCGAGGTAGAGCGCGTCACGTCGGAGGTCGAAGAGGGGCGCTTCGAAGAAGAACTCGAGAAGCTCCTCAAGAGCCGCGCGGAGATGGTTGAGGTGGAACCTTCCAAGGCCGGAGGCGACGACCAGTTCATTGGAAGCTACGAACTCGTCGAGGATGGCCGGGTGCTGAAGAGCGTTGACCAGGCCGGCTTCGTACCTGCCAGCGGCAACCTCGAGGCTTTCGCGATCGAAGAGCTCGAGAAACTCGTGGAGGGCTGGGACCGCTCAAAGGCCGGCACCAACGATGGCGCCCCGCTCGAGATAGAGGTCACCGTTCCCGCGCACTACCCCGACGAGGTTCTTCGCGACAGGGAGGTGCTCTTGCGCTTTGTTCTCGAGAAAACCCAGACGGCCGAGCTGCCCGAACTCGATGACGACTTCGCCAAGAGCCTGGGCGCCGAGAGCGCCGAAGACATCAAGGCGAAGATCGAGGAGCAGCTCCAGGGGGAGGTCGAAAGGAAAGACCAGCAAGAACTCGAGAAGAAGATTGTCGATGCGCTTGTCGGCGGCCTTGAGCTCGAGCTGCCCGAGGACCTGATCGACCGCCAGAGAAAGGTCGCCGAAGAACGGGTCGCCCAGGAGTTGATCGCGGAAGAAAAGACTGAAGAAGAAATCAACGAGGAGAGGGCGAAGGCGGGCGAGGCGGCCGCTGAAGATCTTACCGGCGAACTGAAAGAGTTTTTCCTGCTGGAAAAGATCGGCGAAAAAGAAAAGATCTTCGCCACCGAAGACGAAGTCGCCAACCGAATCCAGATGATGTCCATGGTCTACGGGGTCCCCCCAGCCGCCATGATGGGGCAGCTCCAGGAAAGCGGGAGAATCGATGAGATCCGCCAAACCCTGCGAAATGAGAAGGTTCGCGGCTTTCTGAGAGAAAAAGCGAGCATTATCGGAGACTCCCCGCAAAACGATGGGGACACGGAGGACTCAAAAGCCGATGAAGGAGTTGAGCAGGACTGAAAACGCCCGGAGCCCTGGCGGCCCGGGAATTTTAAGGCCGGACCGGATTCTGCCCGATTTTGCTGAGGCAGGATGGGATAACATGCTCAACAATAGAAAAAAGACCGAAGTGAAGCAGGAGTTCTGAAAATGCAAGCCAACTTGGTTCCAATCGTTGTCGAAAAAACAGGTCGCGGAGAGCGGTCGTACGACATCTTCTCCCGGCTCCTGAAAGACCGGATCATCTTCATCGGGCCGTCCATCGACGATTATTCCTCGTCTCTCATCATCGCCCAGATCCTCTTCCTGATGAGCGACAATAAAAACCAGGACATCAACATCTACATCAACTCCCCCGGCGGATCGGTTACCGCCGGGATGGCCATCTACGACACCATGCAGTTCGTCCCCTGCGACATCGCCACCTATTGTCTCGGACAGGCATCGAGCATGGGCGCGGTATTGCTGGCCGCGGGAACCAGCGGCAAACGACACGCGCTGCCGAATTCCCGTGTCATGATTCACCAGCCCTGGGGAGGAGCCGGCGGCACCGCGTCCGACATCCTCATCCAGTCCGAAGAGCTGAAGCGCTACAAGAACAGCCTGAACGACATCCTGGCCAAGCACACCGGCCAGAAACTTAAAAAAATCGCGGTCGACACCGACCGTGATCACTTCATGACCGCTGAGCAGGCGAAAGAATACGGCCTGGTCGACGAGGTCATAGACACCTTGAGGGGAACGGAAGACGGGTAATGCCAAGATCAGGGGGACGCAGCACTACTGAGAGATGTTCTTTCTGCGACAAGAGCAAGCTCGAGGTTGAAAAGCTCATTCAGGGCGGCCGTCCCGGGATCTACATCTGCAATACCTGTGTCGAGATCTGCCACTCGATCATCGACGAAAGCAACGCGCCAGAGAGCGCGCCTCCCCTGTTTATCGAAGAGATCCCGACCCCCCGACGCATCGTCGGCGAGCTCGACGAATACATCATCGCCCAGGGCCAGGCCAAGAAGGTCTTGTCGGTCGCGGTTCACAACCACTACAAACGGCTGATACTCGAAGACGAAGGAACGGCGGAGGCCCGGGTCGAAAAGAGCAATATGCTGCTGGTCGGGCCGACTGGCTGCGGCAAGACCGCCCTGGCCCGCGCCATGGCTACGCTGCTCGATGTACCCTTCGCCATCGGCGATGCCACGACGCTCACCGAGGCGGGCTATGTCGGCGAGGACGTCGAGAACCTGATCCTCAAGCTCGTGCAGAACGCCGATTACAATATCGAACGCGCGGAACAGGGAATCATCTTTGTCGATGAGATCGACAAGGTCGGCCGGGCAACTGCCAATGTCTCGATCACCCGGGATGTCTCGGGCGAGGGAGTGCAACAGAGCCTCCTCAAGTTGATCGAGGGAACTGTGGCAAACGTACCGCCCCAGGGCGGCCGGAAACACCCCGAGCAGCAATACCTCCAGGTCGACACCAGCAACATCCTGTTCATCTGCGGCGGCACCTTTACCGGACTCGAAGACATCATCGCGAACCGGGTCGGAAGAAAGCAGATCGGCTTCAACCCCACCTGGGACAGCCACACCGCCGAGAACATCGAAGCCCGCAAAAAAATCATGAAGGAGCTGCAGGTCGAGGACCTCGTTCAGTTTGGCATGATCCCTGAGCTCCTGGGCCGGCTGCCTGTCATCACGACTCTCTCTCCGCTAGACGAAGGAGACCTGGTCCGGGTGCTTCAGGAGCCTCGCGACGCCCTGGTCAAACAATACACCGAGCTGTTCCGGCTCAACGGCACCAAGCTCCGCTTTACCGCCAAGGCTCTTCGAGATCTCGCCGGCCTCGCGATCCATCGCGGCACCGGAGCCCGCGGCCTGCGCTCTATCCTCGAGGAGGTCATGCTGGACGTCCTCTACGAGCTGCCCGAACACAAGGACGAGCTGCTTGAGTTCCTCGTTAACTCCGACGTGGTTCGCCATCGAACCTTCTCGAAAGGTAAAAAAGTCTTTCGTAAGAAGAATAAGGACAAGAAAGCGGACAAAAGAGAATCGGCCTGAAAACCGCTCTCGGAGCACATGTGGGGTCCAGGGCGGCAAATAAGTTCCGAAAAAGCCCTCTTGGGGTTCGACAGAAATTCTGCCAAGTACCTATTTCGCATACTTGCTCATGGGGGCAGACGCATTATAATCGCTGCCTTCGATTTTCGAATTCTTCGATTTACAGACTGCTGAATAGCGATCATGAAAAAAGAACTTCATCCCGACAATTACAGGCTTGTCGTTTTTCAGGACAAGTCCGCCGATTTTAGATTTCTTACCCGGTCCTGCGCTCAAAGCAATGAGACCATCCAATGGGAAGACGGCAACGAATACCCCGTTGTCAGCGTTGAAATCAGCAGCGCCTCCCACCCCTTCTACACCGGCAAGCAGAAGTTCGTTGATGCCGCCGGACGTCTCGAGAAATTCGGCAAGAAATACAATTGGGAAGAGTCTTCTAAGGACCAGATCGAAGAAGCCGCCAAAAAGCGCAAGAAGAAGGCCGGCAAAGAGAAGGTAAGCGTCCAGGCCGTCCCGACCTTCAAGAAGAAGGCTGAAGAAGAAGAAGAGGCCCGCGGCAAAGGCCGTAAAAAAGACGCCCCTGCTCCGAAGGCCGAACAAGCCGCCCC
>CAJWMA010000164.1 GCA_913042995.1 uncultured bacterium
TCCCAGGACGGAATCACCGGTGAGATCATGCTCAACTGGACCAACCAGGAGGGCGGCTACGAGGCGATCCAGGTGTGGCGTAACGGCGAAATAATCGATGAGGATATTGGTGGCGACCAGGAGCTCTATGTCGATGACAGCCCGATCAGCGGTGAGATCACCTACGCGATCGTGGCCGTCGATCCCGCGGCGGCCTGCGCGGAATGTGAGCCCATTGAATGTACGATGATCATCTTCGATGAGGCTGACATCCTGGTAGCGCCCGGCGATGAGTGGAGCTTTCTCACCGGGGCCGCCGGAGGCCCCGACCCGGAATGGACCAGCGCCGACTTTGATGACATTGAATGGGAACTCGGCCCGACCAGCATCGGCTACGGAGATGATGATGATGCCACTGTGATCGAAGACATGCGCAACAGCTACGTCGCGATCTACGCAAGGAAGGTCGTTCAGCTCGAGCTCGCGGCGATTGAATCACTCGTCCTGTCCTGCGCGGTCGACGACGGTTTTGTCGCCTACTTTAATGGAGAAGAAATTGGTCGTTTCAATGTCGCCGAAGGAGAGGTGAACAACGACACCACCGCGATCACCGCCAACCCACAGGGTGAGCCAGTGGACGCCGATTACGTCCCGGTAGAAATCGCTGTTCCCGGAGACCTGCTGGTTGAGGGCAACAACGTCATCGCCATCAGCGTACACAACGCCACGCTCAACAGCAGCGACCTGACCTTCGTCCCGACGCTCATACAAATCCCCAGCGGCAAAGGCGGAGGCCCCGGCCCCGGAGTTGGAGATCTGTTCCTCAGGGGCGATGTCGATGACAACGGCTTCGTCAACCTCACAGATGCGGTTTCCCTGCTGCTCTACCTGTTCCAGCAGGGAAATGAACCCAGCTGCCTCGACTCGACTGACATCGACGACAACGGTTTCCTGAACCTGACGGATGGAGTCAGCCTGCTCAACCACCTCTTCCGGGCGGGTCCGGCCCCTCAGCCTCCCGGCTTCCTTGAATGCGGCGAGGATCCCACCGAGGACACTCTTGGCGACTGCACCAGCAGCGACTGCGCCGAAGAGGGATAAGAGCCCATACCACGGAAAGCGAGGGAGCTCTCAGGCAGTCTCCTTCAGCGGCCAGAACAGGGGTATGAAGACCGTCGCGGCGGCCCACATCAGGAGATTCAGGGGGAGCCCGATCTTGAGGTAGTCACGGAAGGTATAGCCTCCGGGCCCCATCACGATCAGGTTGGTCTGGTAGCCCAGGGGGGAGGCGAAGCTCGCGCTCGCCCCGAAACAGATGGCTACCAGGAGGGACTCGTGGTTGATCCCGGTCTCCTGGGCAAGCCCCATGGCAATGGGAAAGAGCAGGACCGCTACGGCGCTGTTTGAAAGGAAGGTCGTCAGCACCGATGTCAGCAGGTAAAAAACTGACAGGAAGATGTACGGATTAACGTCTGCCCCTCCCACCAGTCCAAGGATCCCTTCCACTCCAACGGAGTCCAGCCTGGTGTGGTGAATCGCTCCTGCAAGCGGAATGGCAGCCGCCAGCAACAGCAGCACCGTTGTATCAAGAGATCGAAGCGCCTCGTCAACGCGAATGCAGCGGGTGACGAGCACCAGGGCCACCCCCATGATGGCAAGGTGCGCCAGGGAAGGCGCGCCAGGGGTAGAAGAGGTTAACGCCGCCGCCGCGACGACCCCCAGGAGTGTCAACATGACCAATGGCGCCTTGCGCTTATTGACACGCGTCTGGTCTACCTCCTCGACCACGAGTACCGCCTCGCTCTCACGTAATTCGTTGAGACCCGCATCATCCGCCTGGATCAGCAGGACGTCCCCGGCATGAACCCGCATACGGCGAATGTGGTAGAGATGCTGGCGACCGTGGCGCTGAACGGCCATCACCTTGACTCCATAGTGAGCGTTGAGTCTCAGCCCACTGACCGTCCTGCCCTCAAAGGGGGAATCCGGCAGCACAACCGCCTCCGCAAGCTTCATCTCAACCGTCTTCATCGGCACCCTTGTATCGTCCTCAACCACGGAGGCCAGGGCCGCCTGGGACTTCGTCAGGAAGGAGTCGATCTCCTGGGGACGCCCCTCGATGATGAGAGCATCGTCGACAAGAAGGGCAAGCTCCCCCGCGGACGCCGGAAGAATAATCTCCTCCCCGCGAACCAATTCGAGGATCGTCAGATCCGTATCGCTGAAAACTTCGGAAACCGTCCTCCCGACCAGCGGCGATCCCTCGGGAACGACGATCTCCGTAACGAAGGCCGCCTTACGCTCAGGATGGGCCATCCCTGATAGCGAGGAGCGCTCGGGAAGGAGCCTCCTGGAGAACATCAGGATAAACACCACACCGATCGCGAGGTAGATCAATCCCATCTGGGAGAATGAAAAGAGGCTGAAGCCGTTGGCATACATCTCAAAGCCCTCGGTTTTCGCCGCGAAATTCCGGTAGAGACTGTTGACCAGGATATTGGTGCTCGTCCCCATCAGTGTGCAGGTGCCGCCAAGGATCGAGAAGAAGCTCAAGGGAATCAACACCTTCGATGGCTTGATCTCGAACTGTCGGCATAGCGACAGTAAAATCGGCACCATCATGATAACGATCGGGGTGTTGTTCAAAAAAGCGCTGCTTGGAACCACCACCAGCGCGGTAAGCAGCAGGAGCTGGGGCAGACTGCCGGCGGCGGCGCGGCCCATCCTGATGGCGAGAAACTCGAGAGCGCCTGTTCTGATAAGCGCCCGGGAGAGAACAAACATGGAGGCGATAGTGAGCGTTGCCTCATTAGCGAAACCGCTGAAGACAGCCTCTGGGCCATCAAGCAGTCCGGGAACAAGGGCCAGGCAGGCGATAATGAGAATCGATGTCGTCTCGATCGCGAGAATCTGGCTGACGTAAAGGAATCCGCCAAGCGCTATGATCGCCAGCAGAATGTATTGCGAAAATTCCATCAGAAAGCCCTACTGAACCCGGCTCTTCCGTTGCAAATAAAGAAACAACCTGCGCAGGGAGCTCAATCCGCCCTCCCCGCCAAAGCATACTCGCTCGACAGGACGACCGGCAAGTAAGAGCTTGAAGGTTCAGGATTGTTCCTGGAGCGGAAGGATGCGCGCATTCACCTCATCGATGGCGGCGGAGGCATCGAGAAGAAGCGTGGCGGAGTCCCAGAGACCCTCCAGGAAAGCACGCTGAACTCCATCGGGAAGGCCTGCAGGATAGGTGTTTTCACCTGCGTGGACGCTGCGATTCTCAACATCGAGCTCCAGTTGGCAGCCGGGATCACCCTCGATCATGCCCTGGATTTCATCAACCTGGGAAGAATCGAGGGTCAGGCAGGGCACTCCGTTAGCCACACAATTCCCGAAGAAGATCTCGGCGAACGAAACCCCGATGATCCCCGTAATTCCCCAGCGCATCAGGCTCTGGGGAGCGTGCTCCCTTGATGACCCGCAGCCGAAGTTGTCATTGACCACCAGGATCGAAGCCCCCTGGAACTCCTCCCTGTCAAAAGAATGGATCCCATCGGAAAAGTTCTTACGGTCATCTTCAAAGGCGTGCTCGCCAAGTCCCTCGAAGGAAACGCAGCGAAGAAAGCGCGCGGGAATGATGCGGTCTGTATCAATATCATCTCCCCTGACGGGTATCCCGCGGCCTGCCGCTCCGGTTATTCTTGATTCGCTCATCTTCTCTCTCAGTCTCCAAGCATCTCTCGTGCATCAACGACTTCACCCGCTATGGCGGCGGCAGCGACCATCACCGGACTCATCAGGAGGGTTCTGCCCAGGGGGCTACCCTGGCGCCCCTTGAAATTACGGTTGCTGGAGGAGGCTGAAAGCTCGCGCCCCTTGAGCTTGTCAGGATTCATCGCCAGGCACATGGAGCAGCCGGCCTTGCGCCACTCGAACCCGGCCTCCATGAACACCTCGTGCAACCCCTCGCTCTCGGCCTGCTCACTGACGAGCCTGGAGCCCGGAACCACGAGGGCCTTCACTCCCGGAGAAACTTTTCTTCCCAGGGCGACCTTTGCCGCCTCGCGAAGATCGCTGATCCGTCCATTGGTGCAGGAGCCGATGAAGGCGACGTCGATCCCGGTTCCCGCGATGGGCGCCCCCTGCTCAAACTCCATGAACTCCAGGGCTTCGCTGGCGGACGCCCTCTCTCCCTCCGGAAGCTCCGAGACCGTTGGAAGCTGTCCGTCGACCTGGACACTCTGTCCCGGGTTGATGCCCCACGTGACATTCGGCCCGAGCGCGGAACCATCGAGGCTGATCTCATCATCGAACTCCGCATCTTCATCTGAGGCGAAAGATTCCCAGTATTTCACCGCATCTTCCCAGTCTTCCTCAGATGGAGCGAAGGGGCGCCCGCGAATATATTCATAGGTTGTCTCGTCGGGGTTCACATAGCCGACGCGCGCGCCGCCCTCGATGGACATATTGCAGATCGACATTCGCTCTTCCATGCTCATGGAGGAGATCGCCTCCCCGCTGTACTCGTAGGCGAAACCCGTCCCACCCTTCACACCAAGCTCGCGAATGATCGCGAGGATCACATCCTTGGCGTAGACGCCAGGCGCGAGCGATCCGGTAACCTCTATACGCCGCACCTTCAGCGGATCCATCGCCAGGCACTGGCTGCATAACACGTCGCGAACCTGGCTGGTGCCGATCCCGAAAGCGATCGCCCCGAACGCTCCATGGGTCGATGTGTGGCTGTCGCCGCAGGCGATCGTCATCCCGGGCTGGGTCAAACCCTGCTCCGGCCCAACCACGTGAACAATACCCTGCCGGTCATCGTCAAGGCCGAAGAGCTGGACACCAAACTCGCGGCAGTTTGTCTCGATAGCCACCATCATCTCTTCAGCCAGGGTGTCGACAAAGGGGCGCTCCTGGGAATGGGTAGGAACAATGTGGTCGACAGTGGCGAAGGTGCGCGCGGGATAGCGAACGTCCAGGCCGCGGACACGAAGCTCCTCAAAAGCCTGCGGACTCGTGACTTCATGGATCAGGTGCAGGCCTATGAAAAGCTGGGTCTGCCCTGTGGGAAGCTCACGAACCGTGTGCTGCTCCCAGGCCTTCTGTAAAAGATTCTTTCCCATATCCAAGCTTCTCCCGACTTTTTCAAACGCTCCCCTGCCGGTCAGGGACCGCGATTTTATCACAAAGACAGAGCCGTCTCAGCAGAACTATCCGGCCCGATCTCCGGGCTTCTGGAAAACCCGGTGAACCCCTCTCTTTTTTCTTCACCCGAAGGGTGAAGAAGAAAAAAGAGAGGAGGGAATCAACGCTGGAAGGACGTATGAAGCCGATGAGCCCTCAACACGGCAATACTGGGGAGAAGAAATTGTCCCCTTAACTCGAACATGCAAAGGAACTTATAAGCCTATTTTTTTACAAGGTACTTGCAGACAGCACCTCTGTTCGTATATTTTTCCGCCCATCGGGTCTCGGTTAGTAAATATCGTGATCTGGTGATTGTTACCGGTCGCGCCAAATCATGGCGGCGGCCACAGGAGCATCAAGTGTCTAAAACTCTCGTCATAGTCGAATCGCCAACCAAGGCAAAAACTCTGTCCAGGTTTCTGGACGACAACTACCTGGTCGAATCCAGTATCGGACACATCCGGGATCTTCCCGGTACCGCCAAGGATGTACCCGCCAAGCTCAAGGACCAATACGGCGGAGAAATCCCCGGCATCAACATAGAAGACGACTTCGCCCCCCTGTACATCATCAAGACCCGGGAAAAGAAGAAGCACGTCGCCAAGCTCAAAAAAATGCTGGCGGAGGTCGACAAGCTTTATCTCGCCACAGATGAAGACCGCGAGGGAGAGGCCATCAGCTGGCACCTGGTGGAAGAGCTCAAGCCGACAATCCCCACGAGCAGGCTTGTCTTCCACGAGATCACCCGGGAGGCCATCCAGAAGGCCATCGAGAATCCGCGTGAGATCGACAGCCGGCTGGTGCAGGCACAGGAAACCCGTCGCCTGCTCGACCGTCTCTACGGCTACCAGATCTCACCCGTCCTCTGGAGAAAGATCGGCCCGGCCAGATCCGCCGGCCGGGTACAGAGCGTAACGGTGCATATCATCGTAACCCGGGAGAAGGCCCGGCTGGCCTTCGTGATCTCGGACTATTGGGACCTGGTTGCGACCTTCGGGACTGCAGCAGGCCAGAGCTTCGAAGCCACGCTCACCGAGCTCGGCGACAAGCGGATCGCCAGCGGAAAATCTTTCGACAGCGACACCGGCAAGCTCAAATCCTCGGCGGAGGGCAAGGTCGCTCTGCTGAATCAACAGGACGCGCAGGATCTGCGTTCCAGGCTCGAGTCCGCCGACTGGAAGGTCAGCAAGGTCGAAAGCAAACCGTATACAAAGCGCCCGGCCCCCCCCTTCACCACCAGCACCCTGCAGCAGGATGCTAACCGGAAGCTTGGCATGTCGGCAAAGCGAACCATGAGCGCGGCCCAGAGGCTGTACCAGAACGGGCACATCACCTACATGCGTACCGACTCGGTCAGCCTGGCCCAGGAGGCTATCACGAGTGTTCGCGGACTGGTGACGGAACTCTACGGAGCGGAAAACCTTCCCGCCGAGCCCCGTTTCTACAAGAACAAGGTCAAGAACGCCCAGGAGGCCCACGAGGCCATCCGGCCATCGACCGAGTTCAGGCGTCCCGAAGAGCTCAAAACTCAACTCGAAGGAGATGACCTCAGGCTCTACGACCTGATCTGGAAACGAACCGTCGCCTGCCAAATGGAAAATGAGCGCGGCTTCAACACCAGCCTCCAGATCAGCGATGGAGACGCCGTCTTCCAGGCCAGCGGCAAGACCATCGAGTTTCCTGGCTTCAGGAGAGCGTATGTAGAGGGTTCGGACGATCCCGCTGCGGAGCTCGCCGACAAGGAGGCTGTCCTGCCGAAAGTTGAGGAGGGCAATCCCATGACCTGCTCCGAACTGGAATGCAAGGAGCACAGGACCAGGCCGCCCGCCCGGTATACCGAGGCCAGCCTGGTGAAGGAGCTCGAGGAGAAAGGAATCGGTCGTCCCAGCACCTACGCCAGCATCATCGACAAGATCATCTACCGGGACTACGTCTTCAAGAAAGGAAACGCCCTGGTACCCAGCTTCACGGCCTTCGCCGTTGACGCCCTGATGGTCAAAAAGTTCAGCCAGCTCATCAACATCCAGTTCACAGCGCAGATGGAAGAAGATCTCGACCAGATCTCCCGTGGAGAGAGAGAGGCCCTTCCCTATCTCAAGGACTTTTACTTCGGCAATGATGAATCCGAAGGTCTCTCCAACCTGGTCAAGCAGGAGATCGACCCAGGTGAAGCCCGGGCCCTGCACTGGGGGAAAGATTCAAAAGGCCGCGATATCCAGGTGCGTGTCGGACGATTCGGACCCTACCTGCAGAGAGGGGAGGACGGCGACCCTGAGCAGGCCAAGGCCAACATTCCTGAAGAAACTCCCCCGGATGAGCTCACCCTGGAGAAGGCGGAAGAGCTCCTCGAAATGAGCTCCAACGAAGAACCCATGGGATACGATCCCGAGACTGGGCTCCCGGTCTACCTCAAGGCAGGCCGTTTCGGCCCCTACGTACAATTGGGAGAAAAACCGCCGAGAGCGAAGAAGAACAAGAAACCTCGCGAGATCATATCTCTCAAGACCGCGGCGCAGCTGCGCACGGCAGCCAAGAAGATTGGAAAACGGGCCGCGGTCCAGGTTCGCATCCTGAAGACAATGGCTGAATGCGGCGAAGATGAACTGATCATGGAACGGAGCCAACTGCTGAAAGATTCCCGGGGGAATGCGCAAAGCCTCAAGGCCTTGATTGAAAAAGGTTTTCTCCAGGAAAAAATCGACCCCGGACAGGAGGAGGCCGAAAAAGAGGCCAGGGAAGCCGAGGCTGTATTCAAGACTTCCAGCCTGCTGGATGGAATGAAAGCGGAAGAGGTCACCTTAGAGACCGCGCTCAAGCTTCTTTCGCTGCCGCGCCTGCTTGGAACCGACCCGAAAAACGAAGACAACGAGGTTTTTGCTCATCACGGTCGTTTTGGCGCGTATATCAAATGCGGTAAAGAAACCCGGAGTCTCAAGTCTGGGGACGATCTCTTCACCATCACCATCGAGAGAGCCAGGGAGTTGCTGCGAGAAGAAAAGAGCGGAGGCAGCGGGTGGGGTAAGAAACCCAAGGTTCTCAAGGAGCTGGGCGCCAATAAGGAAGCCGGCACGGAGATCTCCTTGAGAGCCGGCCGCTACGGCCCCTACGTTACCGATGGTGAAATCAACGCGTCGGTTCCCAAGGGGATGGATGCGGAGAAGCTCACCCTGGAAGAAGCCATCG